>NZ_QNRT01000003.1:248946-383400 GCF_003315245.1 Arenicella xantha
GACAACATCAAGATGCAAGTTGAGTTGATTGCTCCAATCGCGATGGAAGAAGGTCTTCGTTTTGCGATTCGTGAAGGTGGCCGTACTGTTGGTGCGGGTGTTGTAGCGAAAATTACTGACTAAATCTGGTAGGCGCTCTCGGTTCGCTGAGAGCTCTGCTTAAAAGTCACTATAAGAATATTTATATTAAGGTTATAGGTTAACTATGAGCGTCGAAAATCAAAAAATTCGGATTCGACTAAAGGCTTTTGATCACCGCATGATCGATCGCTCGGCACAGGAAATTGTGGAAACAGCTAAGCGCACAGGCGCTATGGTGTGTGGCCCAATTCCATTGCCAACACGCATTGAGCGAATGACTCTCTTGCGTTCACCTCACGTGAACAAGAAAGCACGAGACCAGTTCGAAGTACGTACTCATAAGCGTATCGTCGATATCGTTGAGCCCACTGACAAAACTGTTGATGCGTTAATGCGTCTTGATTTGGCAGCCGGTGTAGACGTTGAAATTAAGGTTAACTAGGACTTCAGTTTAGTCGCTGATAAGTCCCTCTAACCAATCACTAATAGAGTTGATAGAAAAATGTCACTTGGATTAATTGGACAAAAAATAGGTATGACGCGCGTCTTCCAAGAAGATGGTCGCTCAGTGCCTGTTACGGTAGTAGAAGTATCTACTAACCGTGTCACACAGGTTAAAACGGTCGAAACTGACGGTTATGAAGCTGTGCAAGTAGCAAGCGGTGAACGTCGTGCAAATCGCGTTCCAAAAGCGCTTGCTGGTCACTATGCTAAAGCTAAAGTAGCACCAGGTACTCGACTTGTTGAGTTTCGTGTTAATGCGACTGAAGCTGAGCTCGAAATCGGGTCGGAAATCAAAGTCGATTTGTTTGAAGCAGGCCAAAAGGTAGATGTGCAAGGCACAAGTATCGGTAAAGGTTTTGCTGGCGGTATTAAGCGATGGGGTTTTGGTGGTTTGCGTGCAACCCACGGTGTCTCCGTTTCTCACCGTTCACTCGGTTCGACTGGCCAATGTCAAGACCCAGGTAAGGTCTTCAAAGGCAAGAAAATGGCTGGTCACATGGGCGCACGTAAGCGTACGCAGCAGGGCCTTGAAGTAGTTCGAGTTGATGCTGAGCGTAACGTCATTTTGGTGAAGGGTTCTGTGCCTGGATCAAAAGGTGGCAGCGTGATCATTAAGCCTTCTGTTAAAGCTAAGAAGTAGGTCACTATCATGGAACTTAAACAACAAAATGGTTCGGCCCTAAAAGTCTCTGAGGCTGTTTTCGGCGCGGATTATAACGAAGCATTGATTCATCAAGCAGTGGTGGCATATCAAGCCGGCGCGCGTCAAGGTACTCGTGGCCAGAAGAATCGTTCTGCGGTTTCTGGTGGCGGTGCTAAGCCTTGGCGTCAGAAAGGTACAGGCCGAGCGCGTGCTGGTACTTCTCGAAGCCCAATTTGGCGTGGTGGTGGTAAAACGTTTCCTGCTGGACCTCAAGACTTCTCACAGAAAATGAACCGCAAAGCATACCGTATTGCGATTCGTTCGATTCTTTCTGAGTTGGTTCGTCAAGACCGCTTGGTAGTCGCCGACGATTTCGTCGTGACTGAGCCAAAGACTAAGCAATTAGTCGCCAAGATGAATGATTTCAAATTGGACGACGTGTTGATCGTAACGCATGAATTCGATGAGAACTTGATTCTAGCGTCGCGTAATTTGTACCACGTCGGAATTTTGGAAGCGCAGGAAATTAACCCTTTGAGCTTGATCGGTTTCGATAAGGTCTTAATGACGACCGAAGCGATTAAGCAAATCGAGGAGAAATTAGCATGAGTCAATCTAAGCTAAGCAAAGACGAATTATATAAGGTGATTATTTCACCAATCGTCACCGAGAAAAGCACTCGCGCAGCTGAGCATCACGGTCAAGCCGTGTTCCAAGTTGCAAATAGCGCTAATCGTCACGATGTTAAAGCAGCTGTTGAGCAAGCATTTGACGTTGAAGTCGAATCAGTGAAGATCTTGAACGTGAAAGGTAAAACTAAGCGTTTTGGTAATGCTCTCGGTAAGCGTAACGATCGTAAAAAAGCATACATACGTTTGAAAGACGGCAGTGATATTGATTTCACTGAGTTCCAAGCGTAAGTACGTCTAAAGACAAGTAGTTAAGAGAAAAGGTAATTAGAAAATGGCATTGGTAAAGTTAAAACCTACCTCACCCGGTCGCCGCGGTACGGTTCGAGTTGTTAACTCGGATCTGCACAAAGGCGAAGGCTTTAAGCCTTTGTTGGAGTCCAAGCGTGCGATTAGTGGTCGTAATAACGTAGGTCGCATCACTGTCCGTCATCGTGGTGGCGGTCATAAGCGTAAATATCGTGTTATTGATTTTCGTCGTAACAAAGACGCTATCCCTGCGAAAGTAGAGCGTTTGGAATATGACCCGAATCGTAGCGCTCATTTGGCACTGTTGTGTTATGCAGACGGCGAGCGTCGTTACATTTTGGCTCCGAAAGGCCTGAATGCTGGTGATTCGGTAATCTCTGGATTGGATGCTCCAATTGCAGTAGGTAATACCTTGCCGCTACGCAACATTCCTGTTGGTTCAGTAGTTCATAATGTTGAACTAAAGCCTGGTAAAGGCGGCCAGTTGGCTCGCTCTGCCGGTACCTCGATTCAGTTCGTTGGTAAAGAAGGTAATTACGCTCAGATCAGAATGCGTTCTGGTGAGATGCGTAAAGTGCACTTAGAGTGTCGCGCTACCTTAGGTGAAGTAGGTAACTCAGAGCATTCATTGCGCAAATTGGGTAAAGCTGGTGCGAAGCGCTGGCGTGGTATTCGCCCAACCGTTCGCGGTGTGGCAATGAACCCGGTAGACCATCCGCATGGTGGTGGTGAAGGCCGTACCTCAGGTGGACGTCATCCAGTATCACCAACGGGTGTGCCAACCAAAGGTTACCGTACACGTAGCAACAAACGCAGCGATTCGATGATTATTCGTCGTCGCAAGAAATAAGGGATAGAGGTCTAGATAAATACTATGGCACGTTCAATTAAAAAAGGTCCATTTGTAGACCATCACCTTTGGGCAAAGGTTGAGAAGGCCGCGGCAGCACATGACCGCAAGCCTATCAAAACTTGGTCACGTCGCAGCATGATTATGCCTGAATTTGTAGGCTTAACGATTGCGGTTCATAACGGCCGTCAGCATGTACCTGTGTTGATTTCCGAGAATATGGTTGGTCACAAGTTGGGCGAGTTTTCACCAACTCGTACCTTCAAAGGCCATATCGCTGATAAGAAAGGTCGATAGGAGCAATAGATATGCAAGTTAAAGCTACTGCAAAAAACGTACGTATCTCGCCACAAAAAGCGCGATTAGCTGTGGATCTGATTCGCGGTAAATCGGTTGCGCGTGCTCTTGAGATTCTTTCATTTAGTGAGACCAAAGCGTCTACGCTAGTTAAGAAAACGCTAGAGTCTGCGATCGCTAACGCGGAACATAACGAAAGTGCTGACATCGATGAGTTGTTTGTTGCTAAATGTTTTGTTGACGAAGGTCCGACCATGAAGCGTATGCGTCCGCGTGCAAAAGGCCGCGCGTTCGGAATTTTAAAGCGTTCTAGTCACATTACAGTGGCCGTGAGCGATGATCTAGCAGGAGGCCAGTAATGGGTCAGAAAGTACATCCTAATGGAATGCGTCTTGGCATTGTTAAAGACTTCAATGCTAAGTGGTATGCCGATAAGACCGACTATGCAAAGTTCTTGTTACAAGACTTGAAAGTTCGCGAGTTTCTAGAGAAGAAACTTAAGAATGCAGCGGTTAGCGAAATTACTATTGAGCGTCCTGCGCAAAATATCAATGTGATTATCCACACGGCTCGTCCAGGTATCGTAATTGGTAAAAAAGGCGAAGATATTGACCGTATGCGTAAAGCAATTGCGGCCATGACTGGTCTGCCAACACAAGTGTCGGTAGAAGAGATTCGTAAGCCTGAAATTGATTCTCAATTAGTTGCTGATGGAATTTGTCAGCAGCTAGAGAAACGCGTAATGTTTCGTCGTGCGATGAAACGAGCGGTTCAGTCTGCAATGCGTGCTGGTGCTCAAGGTGTGAAAGTGATGATTTCTGGCCGTTTAAACGGTGCTGAAATTGCACGCTCGGAATGGTATCGCGAAGGTCGTGTGCCACTTCATACACTACGTGCCGATATCGATTACGCCACTTCAGAAGCTCTTACTACTTACGGCATTATTGGCGTAAAAGTATGGATCTTCAAAGGTGAAGTGTTTCAAGCGCTGAATAGCGCGCCTGCAGAAGAAGCAAAACCTGCGGCGAAGTCTTAGACTTCCCCGGTTGCGAAAAGTTTAGAGGTTAATAGAAATGTTATTACCAAAGCGTACCAAATTCCGCAAAGCGCACAAAGGGCGTAATCGCGGATTGGCTCACACTGGAAACAAGGTGAGCTTCGGAGAATTCGGTTTACAGTCAACTACACGTGGTCGAATGACTTCGCGTCAGATCGAAGCGGCTCGTCGAACTATTACACGTCACATTAAACGTGGCGGTCGAGTTTGGATTCGAGTGTTTCCAGATAAGCCAGTTTCTAAAAAACCATTAGAAGTTCGAATGGGTAAAGGTAAAGGTAACCCGGAATTTTGGGTTATGGAAGTTAAGCCAGGTCAGATGTTGTACGAATTGCAAGGCGTTAGCGAAGAACTCGCACGCGAAGCTTTCGAACTGGCAGCAGCTAAGCTTCCATTCAAATGTAAATTTGTTAAGCGTCAAGTCGGATAAGGCTGGGAACATTAGATATGGCTACTGAATCAAGAGCAGCTGAATTGCGAGCTAAATCGGCTACTGAGTTGAAAGACGAATTGGTTGAATTACGTAAAGAAGAATTCGGCCTTCGCATGAAAAGAGGGACTGGTCAATTGGCAGACACCGCGCGTTTCAAAAAGATTCGCCGCGACGTGGCTCGCATCAAGACCATCCTTAACGAACAAGCTAAAACAGCTTCCTAAGGTTAGAGAGAATCAAGATGACTGAGAACACTGGTGCCCGTACTGTTGAAGGCAAAGTGGTGAGCAACAAGGCTGAAAAAACTATTTCAGTATTAGTTGAGCGCCGCGAAAAGCATCCTTTGTATGGCAAGTATATTCGCAAATCGACAAAATTCCTCGCACACGATGAAGCCAATGAATGCGGTGAAGGCGACAAAGTGCTGATCGAAGAGTGTCGCCCATTGTCAAAGCACAAGACTTGGCGTTTGGTTAAAGTGATCGAAAAAGCAGTAATTGTTTAATCGAACACTCGAAGTCAAACTAAGTCGAATTGAATTTAACGCACTGAATAGAATTGGAGTAACCCCATGATTCAAATGCAAAGTATTTTAGATGTAGCTGATAACAGTGGTGCACGCAAAGTTATGTGTATCAAAGTATTGGGCGGGTCTAAACGTCGTTACGCCGGAATCGGTGACGTGATCAAAGTCAGCGTAAAAGAAGCGCTACCCAATTCTCGTGTGAAGAAAGGTGGTGTTTATGATGCGGTTATCGTACGCACCCGTAAGGGCGTACGTCGCCCAGACGGATCAGTCATCCGCTTTGATAAAAACGCTGCGGTTATTTTAAACGCTTCTCGTCAGCCAATGGGCACTCGTATCTTTGGGCCTGTGACTCGTGAGTTGCGTGGCGATAACTTTATGAAAATCGTTTCTCTAGCGCCAGAAGTGCTTTAGACGATTATTCAAAATAGGCAGAGAACAAGATGAATAAGATTAAAAAAGACGACACCGTAATTGTGATCAGCGGTCGCGATAAAGGCAAAACTGGCAAAGTACTCCAGATTTTGGAAGACGGACGTGCGTTGGTAAACGATATAAACCTCGTTAAGAAACACACGAAAGCAAACCCGATGGCTGGTGTAACCGGCGGCATTCTGTCAAAAGAAGCCCCGATTCAATTGTCTAATGTTGCGATTTTGAATCCTAAGACTAACAAGGCGGATAAAGTTCGCATTGAAGGCGAAGGCAAAGACAAGCATCGTGTATTTAAATCGGATGGCAGCAAGGTTGACGCGTAAGCGCCAAACCCTCCATCTACGACAGGTATAGAACAATGACTAGATTGCAAGAACATTACGTAAAGAATGTGGTTCCTCAATTGCAAGAGAAATTTCAATTTTCGAGCGCGATGCAAATTCCTCGCATCACCATGGTCTCCATTAATATGGGTCTAGGTGAAGCCGTTGGTAACAAGAAAATTATCGAGAGTGCGGTTGCCGATCTTGAAGCGATTACTGGTCAGAAACCAGTAGTGACTTTGGCCCGTAAATCAGTTGCTGGATTCAAAATTCGTGACGGTTGGCCGATTGGTGCGAAGGTAAATCTTCGTCGTGATCGTATGTATGAATTTTTGGATCGCTTGATTTCAATTGCGATCCCACGAATTCGTGACTTTCGCGGTTTAAATTTGAAGTCGTTTGACGGTCGCGGAAACTATACGTTCGGTTTGAAAGAACAGATCGTGTTCCCTGAGATCGATTATGACAAAGTAGACTCACTACGTGGTATGGATGTAACCATTACTACTAGCGCTGCTACTAATGAGGAAGCTGAGGCACTATTACGTGGCTTCAACTTCCCACTGAAGACCAAATAATTACAACGCCTTCGGTTAGTCCGGGGTTTATAGAGTTAGAGACACAGCTATGGCTAAAAAATCAATGATCGCTCGCGAAACGAAGCGTACCAAACTGAACAACCGCTTTGATGCGCGTCGTGAAGAGTTGAAAGCAGTCGTCAGCAATGAAGATGCTGACTACGATTCAAAATGGGACGCGATGATGGCTTTGCAGAAGTTGCCACGCGATTCAAGTAAAGCACGTCAGCGTAACCGCTGCGGTTTGACTGGACGCCCACACGGCTACTATCGCAAGTTCGGCCTAAGCCGTAACAAGCTTCGTGAAATCATTTTAAAAGGCCAAGCGCCGGGTGTTGTGAAAGCGAGTTGGTAACAGCAAACGCCTAACAACGATCCAAATAACAGAGATAGAAACGGTACAGCACCATGATGACAGACCCAATCGCGGATCTACTAACGCGTATCCGCAACGCGCACCATGCTGAAAAAATTTCTTTGACCATGCCTGGTTCAAAGATCAAATCAGCAATTGCGAAGGTGTTACAAGACGAAGGTTACATCGAAGGCTTTGAAGCTGCTTCAGAGGACGGTAAACCTACGTTGACAATCAAATTGAAGTACTACGAAGGTGAGCCCGTTATCGAGCAAATCCAGCGTATCAGCAAGCCTGGTCTTCGCGTTTATAAAAGCGCTGAAGAGCTTCCGAAAGTAAATGGTGGCTTAGGTATTGCTATCGTTTCAACTAGTAAAGGCATTATGACTGACCGCGCGGCTCGTACCGCTGGTGTTGGTGGTGAAGTGCTTTGCTCCGTTAGCTAATTTATTAGCTAGTTTATTAAGTAAGCTGAGGCGCAAAGTCGTCAATAAGCTGCATTAATCGAGAATTTAGACATGTCTAGAATTGCAAATGCACCTGTCAGTATACCAAGCGGCGTTGAAGTGACGCTTGATGGTCAATTGGTTAAGGTGAAGGGATCGAAAGGTCAACTCGAGTGGAATGTCCATGAGTTGGTCACTGTCAAACAGGAAGATACTGACATAAAAGTATCGGCCAATCGAGACAGTAAAGAAGCCGTTGCGTTGGCTGGTACCACACGCGCGTTGGTCAATAATATGGTAACTGGCGTTAGCGCTGGTTTTCAGAAAAAGCTAACAATTATAGGTGTTGGTTATCGTGCACAAGCACAAGGTCAAACATTGAATTTGACGTTGGGTTTTTCACACCCAGTTGCTTACGCCATTCCAGAAGGTATCAAGGTTGAAACGCCAAGTAACACCGAGATCGTTGTTTCCGGTGTTGATAAGCAAGCCGTTGGCCAAGTAGCAGCAGAGATTCGCGCCTATCGTAAACCTGAGCCTTATAAAGGTAAGGGTGTTCGGTACGCTGATGAATATGTATTGCGTAAGCAAGCTAAGAAGAAGTAATCGGGGAGTTAGACATGAAAGATAAAAAATTAGCACGTCTGCGTCGGGCTCGTAAGCTCCGCGGAAAAATCGCCCGACAAGGTGTTTCTCGTTTGAGTATTCACCGTACTTCACAGCATATTTATGCGCAGGTGATTGATGAAACAGGCAGCCGCGTACTCGCTGCTACATCAACGTTGAGCCCTAGCATTAAGAAAGAAGCCAAGAACACTGGCAACTGCGAAGCCGCAGCGTTAGTGGGCAAAGAAATTGCTGAGTTAGCGAAACAAGCTGGCGTTGAGTCAGTTGCCTTCGATCGATCTGGTTTTCGTTACCATGGTCGCGTTAAAGCACTGGCTGAAGCGGCTCGCGAAGCTGGCTTGCAGCTGTAATACATACCAGGAGATTAATTATGGCTGGTCCAAAAAGAAATTCACGTAACGATCGTGAGCCTGTAGATGAGAGCTTAGAGCAACTTATCAACGTACGTCGTGTAGCGAAAGTTGTAAAAGGTGGTCGAATTTTCGGTTTCTCGGCTTTGACAGTAGTCGGAGACGGTAACGGTAGCATCGGCATTGGTCGTGGTAAGTCGAAAGAGGTTCCTCTTGCTGTGTCTAAAGCGATGGATTCAGGTCGCCGCGATATGAAAAAAGTACATTTGGTAGGTGGCACACTACAGTATCCTGTAGTTGCAACTCACGCCGGATCTACCGTTGTCATGCGCCCGGCTTCACCGGGTACCGGCATCATTGCTGGTGGCACCATGCGCGCAGTATTCGAAGCGGCCGGCGTTAAAGACGTTTTGGCTAAGTGTATTGGTTCTACTAATCCGGTAAACGTTGTTCGTGCGACTCTAAAAGGTTTGCGATCAATTAATAGTCCTGAATCTGTAGCGGCTAAGCGCGGCAAATCAGTAAAAGACATCTTATAAGGTTAGGGCGATAGCGTAAGTAACGATAGCGGTCAGTCATGACGAAGGTTTATTCGTCGTGGACAGTGTAGAAATAGCACTGTTTACTGACCTCGCTAAGATTACTGGCAAATTGACTCCTTTATAAGAAGCGTTCAAATTCAAACTTTCGGTATAGACAAATGGCTAACGAAAAGAAAATTAAAGTGACTCTAGTCAAGAGCATGTTTGGTCGTGGTGCGAAGCACATGGCCTGTGTTAAAGGCTTAGGTTTACGTCGCATGCACCATTCGGTTGAGGTGATTGATACACCTGAAAACCGTGGCATGATTAACAAAGTTTCTTACCTTCTAAAAACGGAAGAGGTATAAGACGATGCGTTTAAATACTATTAAACCAGCTGAAGGTGCTAAGCACGCTCGTAAGCGTGTTGGTCGCGGTATTGGTTCTGGGACTGGAAAGACTGCGGGTCGTGGTCATAAAGGCCAAAAGTCGCGTACTGGCGGCAAAGTGCAAATCGGTTTTGAAGGTGGTCAAATGCCAATTCAACGTCGCTTGCCAAAACGTGGTTTTCGTTCAGTAACGGCTAAAAATATGGCAGAGATTCGCTTGCATGAGTTGAATCTAGTTGAAGGTGAGGTCGTTGATTTGGCATCACTACGGTCAGCTGGCCTATTAAATGCTAGTCACCTTCGTGCCAAAGTGGTGTTGTCAGGTGAGCTGAATAAGGCAGTAACGCTAATGGGTATCGGAGCTACGGCTGGCGCTAAAGCGGCAATCGAAGCTGCCGGTGGCAAAGTAGAAGGCTAATCCTCGGATTAGTCTTTTATGATTTAAGTTTGCCCCGATAAAGCTATTACTACTAATAAGACTAACGAAGATTAAAGCTTAGGTTTCAGTATGGCACGTGAACAAGCCGCAGCCCTCGCAGGGTCTGGCAAATTACAAGAACTTTGGTCGCGAATTTTATTCGTGCTTGGTGCGTTTATCGTTTACCGAATAGGTACGCATATTCCGGTGCCTGGTGTGGATCCTATCGCAATTGCCGCTCTCTTTGAGCAAAGCCGCGGGTCGATTCTTGACGTACTCAACATGTTCTCTGGTGGAGCATTAAGTCGTTTGTCGATCTTGGCGCTTGGTGTCATGCCATACATTTCTGCATCGATTATCATGCAAATGTTGACCGCTGTAGAGCCGCGCATGAAGCAGGTGAAGCAAGAAGGTGAGGCTGGTCGTCGTAAGATACAAAAGTGGACTCGATATGCCGCGGTTGTTCTAGCGACATTTCAAGCCTTCGGTGTTGCAAGCACAGTTCAAGGTCAGGATGTTGGTGGTTCACCGGTAACGCTGATTGGTGGCTTTCAGTTCACCATTGTGTGCGTATTGGCATTGGTCGCTGGCACCATGTTTCTAGTGTGGTTAGGTGAACAAATTACTGATCGTGGTATCGGTAATGGTATGTCGCTAATCATTTTCGCTGGTATCGTCGCTGGTCTGCCAAGCGCGATAGCTGGGACTATTGAGCTAGCGAGCAGTGGCGAGTTCTCACCGATTTTTGTGGTCTTTTTACTGGTTGCTGTCGTAGTCGTAACCGCATTTGTGGTGTTTGTTGAGCGCGGACAACGTCGCTTAACGGTTAATTACGCTCGACAACAGCGTGGCAACAAGTTGATGCAAGCGCCGAGTAGCTATTTTCCACTTAAAATGAATATGGCTGGCGTGATTCCGCCGATCTTTGCGTCTAGTATTATTTTGTTTCCAGCGAGTTTGGTGGGTTTTTTCGGTAGTGATTCAGCCACAGGTGTGGCGGGAGTGCTGCGCGATATCTCAACCAAAATGCAACCGGGTGAATTGATTTACACGGTAATGTATATCGGTATGATCTTGTTTTTCGCATTTTTCTATACTGCGTTGACATTTGACCCGAAAGAGATTGCCGAAAATTTGAAGAAACAAGGCGCGTTCGTTCCCGGTATTCGACCTGGTCAGCAAACGGCACGTTACATTGATGGCGTGGTATCAAAGTTAACCTTAGTTGGTGCTTTGTATCTTGCTGTAGTGTGTTTGCTCCCAGAGCTGCTAATTGTTAATTACAATGTGCCATTTTATTTTGGTGGTACGTCGCTGCTGATTATTGTTGTAGTAATCATGGATTTGATGGGCCAAGTGCAATCACATCTCATGTCACAGCAATATGAAAGCTTAATGAAAAAAACCAACCTCACCGGTAAGTCAACTGGCGGTAGAAAGCGTCGTAAATAGTTGATGACTTGTGGGGCGATTGTTACTAGGTAGTATTTGGGTAATGATCAATTTGGCTGTAAAGACAGCGCGTTATAGCGTTAAAGAAAGTTTCGAGGAATATTATGAAAGTTCGTGCATCAGTAAAGAAAATTTGCCGTAACTGTAAAGTTGTACGTCGCAAGCGTGTGGTTCGGGTTATTTGTAGCGATCCGCGTCACAAGCAACGTCAGGGCTAGTCAGTTAGCATAAGACGGCATAAATTGTCTAGAAAACTCCGCATATCAACAAGTATTCGGTTGATTTTTTAGATTCTAAACAGTATCCTAGCGCGCCTTTCGCAGGTCGGCTAGGGCGATAAGAAATTGTCTGGCGACATTTGGAACTATCCAGACTCGCTGGTTATTATTAAGAAGCATCCGGAGACACATAGTGGCACGTATTGCAGGTATTAACTTACCATCACACAAACATGTTGAAATCGCGTTAACGTCGATTTACGGCATAGGTAAAACTCGTTCGCAAAAGATTTGTGACGCGGCTGGCATTGAAGGCTCTACGAAAGTAAGTGCCCTTAGCGAACCAGATGCAGAAAAATTGCGTTCCGAAGTTGCGAAATTCGAAGTTGAAGGTGATCTCCGCCGCGAAGTATCCATGAACATCAAGCGATTGATGGATCTAGGCTGCTATCGTGGTCTCCGTCACCGCCGCGGTCTGCCTTTGCGCGGCCAACGTACTAAAACTAATGCACGTACCCGTAAAGGTCCGCGTAAACCTATCAAGCGCTAAGCGCCAGCTTTTAATCCGTTAAAAGATCTGTTTTTGAGAGTTTAAAATGGCTAAATCACCTAGCAAATCGAAGAAGAAAGTTAAAAAGCATATTGTGGATGGCATTGCGCACATCCAAGCTTCTTTCAACAATACCATCGTTACTATTAGCGACCGTCACGGCAACGCCCTATGTTGGGCTACTGCTGGTGGATCAGGTTTTCGTGGTTCACGAAAAAGTACTCCATTCGCTGCTCAGGTTGCAGCTGACCGCTGTGGCAAGATGGCCCAAGAATTCGGCATGAAAAATTTGGAAGTTCGCGTTAAGGGCCCTGGTCCTGGTCGTGAATCTGCTGTTCGTGCATTGAATAACTGCGGGTTCGAAGTGACTCAGATTACTGATGTTACTCCAATCCCACATAATGGTTGTCGCCCTTCTAAGAAGCGTCGCGTATAACCCGTTCGATTCGGTGACTTTTTGAGTTTAATTTTCTTCGAAAATTAAAGGCCGCAGGCGCTAAGTTAGTTTTAGTGATTCTTGCTTAAAGGCTTAAAAAGTACGTCACACCGGTCGAGAGCAACTTTAAAGACAGAGAAAACAATAATGGCAAGATATATAGGCCCAACTTGTAAGTTGGCGCGTCGTGAAGGCACGGATTTATTCCTTAAGAGCCCAGCACGTTCGCTTGAATCAAAGTGTAAGATTGATAAGGTACCTGGAGCGAACGCACAGTCGCGTCGTCCACGTACTACTGTTTACGGTACTCAGCTCCGTGAAAAACAGAAAATGCGTCGAATCTACGGTGTATTAGAAAAGAAATTCCGTGCTTATTATGCTGAAGCAGCTCGGGTAAAAGGATCAACTGGTGAAAACCTATTAACGTTGTTGGAGTCTCGACTTGATAACGTTGTTTACCGTATGGGTTTTGCTGTAACACGTGCAGAAGCACGTCAACTGGTCAGCCATAAATCAATCAAAGTGAATGGGCAGATCGTGAACATTCCTTCGTTTCATGTGAACCCTGGTGACGAAATCGAAATTCGTGAGAAAGCCAAGAAGCAGCTTAGAATCAGTGCTGCGCTTGAAATTGCAGAGCAAATCGGCATCGCTGATTGGGTAAGCGTAGATTCTTCAGCGAAGAAAGGCGTTTTCCGAGCAGCTCCTGAACGAAACGAGTTGTCTGCAGGTATTGACGAGTCACTCGTAGTAGCACTTTACTCTAAGTAAGTTAGTTGGTCTTAAACGACGTTAAGTTGTTTAAGACCGCTGTTACTTAGACGAAATAATATTCTAAACATTGACCTGCGCTCCGCCAGAGGAGCTGGGTAAATAACGGAGATTTTCCATGTCAGAAACAATTGAACAGCTGCTTACCCCGCGTTTCGTTGATGTAAATACCGAGGACGGAGTACGTTCAAAAGTAGTGATCGAACCTTTAGAGCGCGGTTTTGGTTACACGTTAGGTAATGCTTTGCGTCGAATTTTGTTGTCTTGTATTCCAGGCGCAGCAATTACCGATGTAAAGATCGATGGTGTTTTACACGAGTACTCTTCAATCGAGGGCGTTCAAGAAGATGTCATTGACATTTTGTTGAACCTTAAAGGCGTTGCGATTAAGAAAGAGTTTGATGAGCCAGTTACATTAACGCTGACGTCGACAGGCGAAGGTGTGTTGACTGCAGGCGACATACAGACCGTTTCTGACGTTGAGATCGCTAATCCTGAGCACGTAATTGCTCATCTTTCTAAAGATGCTAAGTTTCATGCTGAGTTAACGGTGCGAAGTGGTCGCGGTTATCAAGTCTCTGAAGCTCGTAAGAGTGAGACTGAAGATAAAGAGATTGGCTTGATGCAACTCGATGCTACCTATAGTCCAGTGCTTAAGGTATCTTATTCAGTTGATGATGCTCGCGTAGAGCAACGTACCGACCTTGATAAGTTAACGCTTAATATCGAGACTAACGGCACGATCGATCCTGAAGACGCAATTCGCAAGGCAGCCACTGCGCTGAGCCAACAGATTCAGGTTTTTGTTAATCTGGAAGAAATTGCTGCTGTTGCGCACGAAGAGAAAGAGCCGGAAGTAGATCCTGTATTGCTTCGTCCGGTTGATGAGTTAGAGCTGACAGTTCGATCTGCGAACTGCTTGAAAGCCGAGAGCATTTACTACATCGGCGACTTGGTTCTACGCTCAGAGGTTGAGTTGATGAAAACTCCAAACTTGGGCAAGAAATCGCTCACCGAGATCAAAGATGTTCTAGCACAACGTGGACTTTCTTTGGGAATGCAATTACAAAATTGGCCGCCAGCTGCACTTCGTGTAGACAGCGATCGATAAGAATTAAACAATAGGACAGAGGTTTCTATCATGAGACATAGAAAATCAGGTCGTCAGTTCAACCGTAACTCCAGTCACCGCCAAGCGATGTTTCGCAATATGATGGTGTCTTTGTTGAAGCACGAGCAAATTAAAACCACAGTGGCTAAAGCCAAAGAACTGCGTATGTTTGTTGAGCCAGTCATTACCTTAGGTAAAGACGCTACGCTTGCGAATAAACGTAGTGCGTTTGCTAAGCTTCGCGATCGCGATATCGTTGCGAAATTGTTCGATAATATCGGCGAGCGTATGAAAGATCGTCCCGGTGGCTATACTCGTATTTTGAAATGCGGCAATCGCGCCGGCGATAATGCACCGATGGCGTATATTCAGTTGGTGGACTTCGATTTAGAAGCTCACGCTGCATTATTTGTGGATGACGAAGAAGAGTTCGAAGAGAACGCTGCTTAGTAACTGCAAGCGCAGAATGTTTTAAAAAGGGTCTACTTTGGTAGGCCCTTTTTTGATGTGTCGAGGGAATTGAAGGAGTGGTAGGGAACGGTAGCTAACACCATCGCTTTTGATTAGTGGGGCTGCATTTAATTAGTAGTTTTGTAGCAGATAGAAATGTTGGGAAATTCTGGAGTCATGCCTTACTATGGTTGGTATTCCAATCATGACCTGTGTTTAAAAAGCGCGATTATATTATGAGTAGCATAGCCGGCTTCGCAAGTTCTTTTATCACCTTCACCGTCGTCTTATTTGTTTTTCTAGTTGGTGTTTTGTTCGTTTATTTGATCGCGATTTACTTTATCGATAGAACTCAAACAGAGCATACAGTGCGGCGGAATTACCCGGTTATTGGTCGGTTTCGCTACATCTTCGAGCATTTAGGGGAGTTTTTTAGACAGTATTTCTTTGCAATGGATCGCGAAGAGATGCCCTTTAATCGAGCTCAAAGGTCTTGGGTTTACCGTGCCGCTAAGGATATAGATAGCACCGTGGCGTTCGGCTCGACTCGTGACCTGCGCCCAGAGGGCACGGTGATGTTTGTTAATTCTGCGTTTCCGCCGTTAACCGATGAGTCTTTGCCGCCGAAGCCTATAGTCGTAGGTGATGGGTTTTGTGCCAACCCTTTTACCAGCAGTGCCTTGGTGAATATATCCGGCATGAGTTTCGGGGCGATATCAAAGCCTGCTGTTTTGGCTCTTTCACATGGAGCAAAAAAAGCGGGATGTTGGATGAATACCGGCGAAGGCGGCTTGTCTCAGTATCACTTAGAAGGCGGTTGCGACATTGTCTTTCAGATTGGCACCGGTAAATTTGGTGTTCGCGACGAGTTTGGCGGGCTAAGCGAAGAGAAGCTTAAGGGTATCGCGGGGCATGACGTGGTTAAGATGTTTGAAATCAAATTAAGCCAGGGCGCTAAGCCTGGTAAAGGCGGCATGTTGCCAGGTGCCAAAGTGACTAAGGAGATTGCGAACATAAGAGGATTGGAGGTCGGGCAAGATGCGATTAGTCCAAACCGCCACCATGAATTAGAGAATAACGAGGATTTGCTCAACATGATTCAGCGAGTACGTCGAGTAACTGATAAACCGACCGGTTTTAAAGCGGTGATCTCCTCAATGGCTTGGTTGGATGACCTTTTTGAACTAATCAATCGACGTGGTTTAGATGCTGCGCCTGATTTTATTACCGTAGATAGTTGTGATGGCGGCACCGGGGCGGCACCTATGTCGTTAATGGATGACATGGGTTTGCCGGTCAAGGAAAGTCTGCCAATGTTGATTGATAAACTAAACGAGTATGGCCTTCGCGAGCGTATTAAAGTTAATGTCTCGGGTAAGATGATTAACCCAACTGAAGTCGCTTGGGCGCTGTGTATGGGAACTGATTTTGTATCGACAGCACGCGGTCCGATGTTCGCTTTGGGTTGTATTCAGGCATTGCAATGTAATAAAAACACCTGTCCAACCGGCATTACCACGCACGATAAAGATTTGCAAAAAGGCTTGGTCGTCGCGAGTAAGCAGAAGCGAGTTGCCAACTATATTAAGAACTTAGAGAAGGAAATTCGTATTATTGCGAATTCGTGTGGGGTTCGGCGACCACGCGACCTAAATCGAACACACGCACGAGTAGTGGTATCGCATGGGCGATCGAAAACGCTAGCGGAGCTGTACCCCGAAATTTCTAAAGACTAATGACGCTAATTCGTTTGCTGCAATAGACGTGATTTTGCGTGTTCGCTTAGGCGCCGGCATTTTATCAAAATGCGCGATTAACTGAAAATTCAGCTAAATCAATCAATGCGGTTTTATGTGGCGACTCCGGTAGAATTTTAAGAGCGGTTTGCGCAAGGTCGGCTTGTTCGCGAGCCACTCGAGCCGTATAAGCCAACGAACCGGTTCGTTCGATAATGGCTAGCACCGCATCCAAATTCTCTCGACTGGCGTTCGTGATGGCTTCAACTAACAGCTTACGGTCATTGCCGGTTGAACGCTCAATGGCATTGATCAAAGGTAGTGTTGGTTTGCCTTCAGCTAAATCATCTCCGACATTTTTCCCCATAGCTTCCGCGTTAGCGGTGTAGTCCATAATGTCGTCCATCAATTGAAACGCTGTACCAAGGTGCAAGCCGTAGGCTGCCATTGCTTCTTCAACGGGTCTGGATTGGTGTGTAATAACCGCGCCTAGTTGAGTTGCGGCTTCGAACAAAATTGCCGTTTTAGACTGAATTGTTTCCATGTATTGCGCTTCGGTGGTATCTGCCGAACCGCAATTAATCAGTTGCATCACCTCGCCTTCTGCGATTTGATTGGTGGTGCGCGACAAGATTTCCATGACACGCATGCTGCCGACCTCTACCATCATTTGAAAGGCCCGTGAATAGAGATAATCACCAACCAGAACACTGGCCGCGTTACCGAATAATTCATTCGCTGTCTCACGACCGCGACGTAGCGCGGATTCGTCGACGACGTCGTCATGCAGAAGCGTTGCTGTATGGATAAACTCCACAATGGCCGCTAGTAGAGTTTGTTCAGCAGTGGTAGTAGTTAGTTCGGGATTGCTCGCCTTTGCTGCGAGTAGCAATGATACCGGCCGTAGACGCTTGCCACCGGCTTGAATAATGTAAGCACCTAACTGATTAATTAGCGCAACCTCGCTGTTGAGGTTATCGATAATGGTGCGATTAACCAGAGCCATATCGTCCTTGACTAGATCAATAATGACTTTGATATCTATGCTTGGTGACGCGATGTCACTAATGGGTGAGCGTTTTAGGGTCATAGGTCGAGATTATAGCCTAGTCGAATGAAAATCCTTCTATTTTGAGTCAAATCTCGTGCCAAACTAAGCGTTGAGCAAAAGCTAACTAAATTGCGGTTAGTTGGTTGACCTTGATGTGTAGAGGAACTAGAATTCGCCTCCTGTTCGCTGGGTCCGTTAAAAGGAAGAAAGTTGCGGTAGCGGTTGTTACCAATCCCCTTCAGAACGCCAAATGGTCGAAAGATCGGAGAATCATTATGTACGCGGTAATTAAAACCGGCGGTAAGCAATACCGTGTCGCTGTAGGCGACAAACTGAAAGTTGAGTCGCTTAATGCAGAAGAAGGCGACAAAATCACTTTAGATCATGTTCTTATGATTGGTGATGGTGAAACTGTCGAAGTCGGCACACCAACACTAGATAAGTCTGTTGAGGCAGTCGTAGTTGGCAACGGTCGTGGTAAGAAACTACGAGTTGTTAAGTTTCGCCGCAGACAGAATTCACGTACCCGTACTGGGCATCGTCAAAATTTCACCGAGCTAGAAATCACCGCTATTGGTGGTAAGGCCGCGGCTAAGAAGCCAGCAGCGAAAAAGGCTGTAGCAGCTAAGAAAGATGACGCCCCTAAAAAAGCAGCGCCAAAAAAGGCGGCTAAAGCAGATTCAAGCGCTGATGATTTGAGTAAAATCTCTGGTGTTGGTCCTGTGATCGTCGGTAAATTGGCTGGTCTTGGTATTACGACTTTCCAACAAATCGCTGATTTTACTGCTGAAGACGTCGCACGCATCGATGATGAGTTAAACTTCAAAGGTCGAATTGAGCGTGATGAGTGGATTAAGCAAGCTAAAGAATTCCTAAAAGGTTAATTTCTCGTCTCTAGTCAATAGAGCAAGAAATAATCAGAAAACGAGGCATATAGAATGGCACATAAAAAAGCAGGCGGTAGTTCAAGGAACGGTCGCGATTCAAATTCAAAACGTTTAGGCGTAAAGCGCTATGCAGGTCAATTGATCAATGCTGGCACTATTATTATTCGTCAACGTGGTAGTGAGTTCCATCCTGGCGACAATGTCGGTATGGGGCGTGACTTCACATTGTTTGCTCTGCAAACAGGCGTAGTAAAGTTCGAAAAGAAGGGTCCTAAAAACCGTCGACACGTTAGTGTTGTTGCTGCGTAATTTGGACTCCGTAGCACATTAGTGCTGCCAGTAAAAAAGCCCCGCTTAGCGGGGCTTTTTTGTGTCTGGTGCTTCGGTAAGGCGGTAGTCTTTTAATTTGGCCATGCTGTATAGCTAAGAGCCAGCCAATAACCTTACGGCCAGAATCAATGCGTCATTGAAATCCCGCACTTGCATTTTTGCATAGAGCGCGCGGAGGTGGGATCGAACGGTATGAACTGAGATGTTGGTGGTATAGGCAATTTGTTTTGGTTTTTGGCCTTGAACCATTAATGCGATTACTCGTGTTTCACATTTTGACAGGGCGAATGTTTTCGCGAACTGCTGCATTCTTTTGCATGGTATTCGTTGGTCTGAATCGATGCCTAGGTCGCCAGCTATACTTATCAGAAAGTGGCTGTCATCTATGTCTGTTTTGGCGACGGTGACGGTTCGAAGCCCAGTGCTGTTCAAATCTAAGTACAGTTGCTCAGTTACTGGGCTGCTGGTATTGGCTGGGCTGATTGGCGCCGCCATTCGCTGTGCGGCAAATTTTATTTGTTGCGTGCTGGCGCTGTCTCCAATCTGCAGCGTGGATCCGCTTAATGAAACGATATTGTGATCGAGCAAGCGTTGTGCTGCGCGGTTGCTAGCTATCACTAATAAGCTTAGGTCAACCAGAAAGCTTGGTGTTGGTAAGTGCTCAATCTCGTTTAAATTGTTGTGATTTTTGAGTCTTTGATGGGTAGGCGGCAACGGCATTAAGGATGGGTTGCGTCTCGAAAAACTCACTACACTATTTAACTGGGTATTCATCATCACTCCAAAATATATCGCTCGCTGACTAGGTAAAAGCTGGTTGCCGCCGTTCGGTGCGGTAGTCGCTTGTCTATTTGAATACGCGCTTGAGCTTAGGCCTACTAGGCGGGGCGTTAACGGTATTTAAATTGTTAGTGCATGTGATGTGACTTATCTCCCACCTTTTGAGAATGGGGCTAAACAGGTACACTCGAGAAATGCGATTATCTATGTCTATTCTTCTTTTTATTGTTCAGCTTGGTTTGTCAAATCGCTTAGCTGCCATTGAGATAGACCAGTTAAGCCATTGTGCGCCAACAGCTACCAGCGATTCGTCAGTTGCTGTGCTGGATTCATCCCATACTGACATGCAAGCATGGAGTCATGTTGGTGCGTATTTGACTGGCGACGGAAGTCTAGCCCCGCTCCAAAAGCGTGTTGGCTTGATCGGGCCTGACAAAGTGCCGGGCGCGCAATGTCGTGATTGTTGGCCGTTTAGAGGGGCGCTGGTCGTCAAGCTAAGTGATTGGACTCAGCAACATGTGAATGGCTTGGAGGTGAAGAACTTCTCTGAGCCGGTTGTGTTTGGCGATCTAAAGGGTGTCGAAATTGAACTAAAGTTTCATTCTCAACGCAGCCAAATACTAGACCAATCAGAACTGACTGTGCGTTACCGGCAACAGGTGTCACCGGGGGCGCTTAGTTTGGTTGATCATGGCAATGCTAACCTCGGAATTACGCTATTCGGTGGTCGACCAAGGAGTGATTCGGCGGCGACGTTAAATGCCGAAATAATTATTGGTCAAGACGCAAGCTTAGTGGCTGATCGCTGGTTACGTGTATTTATCCCGATCGACGAATTCGCCACGTACTTAGAGCAGGACTATCAACGTCAGCCTGCGCAGTTGCTTAGCAACCATGAGCAGCCAGTGTTGGGCCTGCGTTTGGTAGCTGAAACAGAGAGTGGTCAACAGTTGCGCAATGTACTCGGCGATGCGTGGCATGCGGCGTTGCCCGAAACGTTTAAAGTTCTGGACATGAGTCTGTGTCGGATTCGTTTGCTTAAGCACTGAGCCTATTAACTCTAGCCGTTAAACTTGTTGTTATTAAACAGCCTTGCCGGCAGAATTTGGAGCGTCGCTTAGTCGCTAGTGGTTTTCGCAAAGATACTAGCGTCGTCGCCGCCATCAAACCAAGCGAGTTGATCGCGCAATGAAACTACTGTGCCGATAATAATGAGGGTCGGAGCTTTGACTGATTGGCCTTCGATAATGCCAGCCATTGTTGCCAAGGTGCCGGTATATACTTTTTGCGATGAAGTGGTACCTTGTTCTATTAGCGCTATTGGCATGTCTTCGGAAACGCCATGAAGAATCAATTGTTGGCAGATGATGGGTAAACCCACTAACCCCATGTAAACCACAACCGTTTGATTGGGTGTTGCCAATAATGGCCAATTTAGATCAACCGACCCGTTTTTTAAATGACCGGTTACAAATAGACAGGATTGTGAATGGTCTCGATGGGTTAATGGAATGCCTGCGTAGGTCGCGCAACCGCTTGCTGCGGTAATCCCCGGAACAATTTGGAATGGGACGCCAGACTGTGCCAGCAGAGCAATTTCTTCACCGCCGCGACCAAAGATAAATGGGTCACCTCCCTTGAGGCGAACGACACTTTTCCCCTGTTTTGCGAGGTCAACCAGCAGCTGGTTAATTTCGGATTGGGGAACAGCGTGATCAGAGCGGGCTTTACCTACGTAGATGCGGTCTGCGTCGCGGCGAGTTAGGTTTAGAATCGCTGGGCTTACCAAGCGGTCATAGAGCACAACATCGGCTTGTTGCATAAGCCTGAGGGCTCTAAACGTCAATAAGTCAGGGTCTCCAGGTCCAGCTCCGATTAACCATACTTCGCCCTCAGACGTGTGCTTTGGATCGTTGAGTGCGTCAATCGCAGCCTCGAGCTGAGCTTCCGCTTGATCTTCCCTGCCGGAGAAAAATAATTCCGCAATTGGGCCTTGAATGACCCGTTCCCAGAAGCGACGACGTTCTCGTTCGCTGTGGACTACGCCTTTAAGCTTATCGCGAAAGCGACCCATTGCCGCCGCTAAAGTGCCATAGCTGGCAGGTATGAAGGTCTCTAATCGCGTTCTGAGCATGCGCGCGAGCACCGGCGCATCGCCGCCTGTTGATATGGCGATCAAAACTGGTGATCGGTCAACTATTGATGGCGTAATAAAGCTACAGAGCTCAGGTTGGTCAACCACATTCACTGGAATGTTTGCCTGCTGTGCGAGTTCGGATACAAGTCGGTTGACCGACGGAATATTGGTGGCGGCGGTAATAAGTCGATAACCGTGAATGTCGCTAGCTTCGAATGGTCTTGCTAGATGGGTGATTTCAGCGCCAAATTCTTCGGTAAGCTCCGTGCATAGCGCCGGTGCAACCACCGTGATTTCGGCTCCAGCAGAGCGCATCAAGCGTATCTTTCTGAGCGCAACCGGGCCACCACCTACGACTAAGCAAGGTTGCTGCGTGAGATTGATGAAAATTGGATAATTTTGCATAACGGTATTTTAGCCTACCTGACATTGATTGTGGCATCATCCGATCATGCAAGAAAAAAATTACACTAACGAAAGTGCTATCCGTGAAGCGATACAAAGTATCGCCGTTGGTCCTGATCGCGGTCGCGATATTTCACGTGAGCTAGCCAGCCAAGTGATGCGAGCAATTTTACGCTCGGACGTCGACGACGTGCAGGCCGCAATTTTTTTGATCGCGTTGCGCATGAAGCGAGAGTCGATGGACGAGTTTGCTGGCATTTTCGATGCGCTTGCTGATCAAGTTGTCCCCATTACGGCTTCCGTCGATCGTGTCGTTTGTTTGGCTGACCCGTTTGACGGGTATGTTCGCTCGGTGCCTATGACGCCCTTTTTGCCGGCCGTGTTGGCAGCGCTTGGTGTGTCGGCCGTATTGCACGGCGTTGAAAGTGTGGGGCCAAAGCATGGTGTAACCGCGCACAAAGTATATCGCTTAGCCGGTATGAATCCCTTGCAGTCGGTTGCGCAGGCCGCCGCGCAGTTGGACAGCGTGGGTTGGGCTTATGTGGACCAGCAAGTCTACGCGCAACAATTGGCGTCGCTTGCCGTTTTAAGAGATAAGATGATTAAGCGCACGGCTGTTACCACCTTGGAACGCTTATTGATGCCGATTCGTGGACGTCGGACAACCCATATGGTTCTTGGTTACGTGCATAGCGCTTACCCGGAAATCTATGCGCGTATCGCTCGACAAGCGGGTTATGACTCGGTGTTGCTGGCAAAAGGCGTTGAAGGTGGCTTGGCGCCAGCCTTAAATAAGCCGTTGCGTCGTTTTTTCTTTGAGTCGGATATTCCGTTTGATGCGTCGAGTTCTAAAGAAATTATCGCCGCCGAGCGTCTGTTTGATGCGAAACAGGCGGCGTTGCCGGCGTCGAATGCTGAGTCACCGGTGGCAGAGTGTCTGGATGTTGGTCTCAAAGTGCTTGATGGGGCGTCAGGTATGGCGCGAGATAGTCTATGTCTTGCCGCCGGTCAGATCATATTCGCACATCAGCCTAGCTTGACTCTCACGCAAGCTGTTGAAAATGTTCGAGACTGCTTGGATAATGGCACGGCGAAAGCCCGTTTTTATGCGATGATTGAACAAGCTAGATAGTGCTCGATTTAAGCATTGTCCTAAACATGTTAAAACGCTATGAGTCCTTTGCACGGTACTGAACCTGTGCAGGAGTTTGTCAGCGCAGTACAATTCAGGGTATGCCGGACGATGTTTGGCTCACGCTGACCGTCGGCCTAACCTATTAATTGAGTGACACGCTATGTCTTCCAAATCAAATCATCTCACCGCACAACTGCCCGATACCCCGCAAGTCAAGGAAGCAGTCGAATTCTTAACCAGTATTGTGGGTTCGGCGGTTAAATTTAAGGCTTCCGATATCCATATCCGAGCTAATCATCAAATTATGATGCGTCTCGATGGTCGAATTCGGCAGGTGAAGGGTTCCCCTGAAATGACCGACGAGATGATCGAACGGCTGATTTTTCCGATGATGTCTAAGTATCATCTATCCATATTTAAGGAAAATAATCAGGTCGATTTGGCACTTACGGACAACGAGGGTAACCGTGTTCGAGTCAATATGTTTCGTCAGCTTGGTCAGTTGGCAGTGGTGATGCGAGTAATCGAAAATGTTATTCCTGACCCCGATGCGTTAGGTTTACCCGAACAAGTGCGGACAATTGCCCGCATGCGTCAAGGCTTAGTAATATTTTCCGGTGCGACCGGCTCGGGTAAGTCGACGTCGATGGCGTCGTTGCTAAACGAAATCAATCGTGAACGTTACCTGCATATTTTGACGATTGAAGATCCCGTTGAATATGTCTTTACTGAGCATCGGTCGGTGATTTCACAACGGCAGGTGGGAATCGATGTGCCGGACTTTGCGTTAGCCATGAAGGCCGCGCTGCGTGAAGATCCTGATGTTATTTTGATGGGCGAGATGCGTGACCCCGAAAGTATTGAAATTGCGTTGACCGCAGCTGAAACCGGTCACTTAGTATTCAGTACGCTGCACGCGCCAAACTCGGCGGATGCGATTACACGAATGGTGTCGAGTTTTGGTGGTGATGAGCAGGCGACAATTCGGGCTAAGTTAGCGTCCAATCTGAGAGCTATTGTGACGCAACGATTACTTCCCAAAAAAGAGGGCGCTGGCCGAACCGTGGCTTGTGAAGTATTAACCGTCACGCCGTTAGCACGAGAGCTAATTGTCGATCCGATGCGGATTAAAGAGATCAAAGATTTGATTAAAGGCGGCGATAAAGTAGAAGGCATGCTCGCGTTTGATGAGCATTTATTGCAACTGGTTCGTGATGATGTAATCACCGATGAAATCGCACTTACCAGTGCCTCAAGCTCCACTGACTTGGCGTTGAAACTGAAAGGTTTCTAGCGCGCAGATCGTGTTGTTTCTTCGCGTCAGTGGTGATGCGTTGTATTGCTGAAGAAAGTGAACTGAGTGGGGTCGTAAGGCTTTGCTTAGCTATAGGCTTACTCCAAAAGAGTGCAATCTAGTAATGTGGAAGTGGCTGGCGACGGCGTTGGTTGTCGCAATGATGACTCGCCGAAGTTGACGAAGCGGGAGTTGAGCGGACTTACGTGTAGAGTTACTTCGTTTTCTCTCTAACGGAGTCAGCTGGCACACAGCCAGCTTGACCCTCGTCCTAAAGATCCTATAGCGCTTTGTGTTAAAGAGCCTTCACTAAGGCTAATACTTCGTCAACGTGACCTTTGACTTTTACCTTGCGAATCTCATGTCGAAGCGTACCTTCGGCATCAAAAATAAACGTACTACGTTCAATTCCCATGTAATTTTTGCCGTACATGTTTTTTTCTTTGATGACTTCCATTGCGTTGCAAAGTTCTTCCTCTGGGTCGGAGATCAAATCAAAGGGGAATTCATGTTTGTTAATGAAGTTTTGATGTGAGCGAATGCTCTCGCGCGAGACGCCTAAAATCTCAGTATTGGCACTTTGAAACTCTTTGTATGCGTCACGGAAATTTTGTCCTTCAGTGGTGCAACCTGGTGTGTTGTCTTTGGGGTAAAAGAACATTACGAGATTCTTGCCCTTCAAACTTTGTAGTTCCAGCGACTCATTTTGGGTTGTCGCCACGGTTAAGTCCGGAATTTGGTCGCCAATAGAATATGTCATGGTAAATGCTGTCGGGTTGATAGTTGGTTGGATTATAGGTTTAGTCGATGATTTGCCAGTGAAGTGACTGCGCATGCTGTCTTAGTCGGTCATCGGGAGTTACCGCAATCGGTGTGTCCACTTGTTCGAGTAAGGGGAGGTCATTAATTGAGTCACTGTAGAAAGTGCAGTGATCGGGCTCGATATTTTGCGCTTTGAGCCACTGTTGTAGTCGTGTGACCTTGCCTTCGCGAAAGCACGGAACACCGGCAATTTTTCCGGTGTAATGCCCATCGACAAATTCAGCGCGTGTGGCTAATAGATGTTCTACGCCCAATAGGTCGGCAATTGGCCGTGTGACAAAATCGTTGGTTGCGGTAATGATAACAATTTGGTCACCGGCATCGCGGTGCGAATCCAATAAGTGTGGCTTACCGTTTGCAATCATCGGTTTGATGGTAGATTTAATGAAGTCGTCACGCCACTGATATAGCTGATCAAGTGGATGCTGTGTGAGTGGTTGAAATTGATATTCACAAAAAGCCACGATATCGAGAACACCGTCGACGTATTGTTGGTAGAAGAAATCTTGTTTTTGCTGTTGCTCTACTGGGTCTACGGCACCAACTTGTGCCAAATACATGCCCCAACCATGGTCGCTGTCGCCATTTAATAGAGTGTTGTCCAGATCAAATAATGCGAGCGCCACGAAAGTCTCCAAAATAAGGTTGAATTGCAGAATACTGATTTAGTAATGCACAAACTGCGGGGAGTTGATTATAATGATCCGATTGAGTCTGGCAAAGCGCCGATATTATTTAATTCAACAGAGGCATGCAGAACTTCGAACCAATCTTTGCGAACGATGGATATCGACCGAATGTCGGGATCATTATTTGCAACAATCAAGGACAGTTGTTTTGGGCTCGACGAGTCAATCAAGACGGCTGGCAATTTCCTCAAGGCGGCGTCAGCCGAAATGAGTCTCTGGTCGAGGCCATGTATCGAGAGCTGCAAGAAGAAACTGGCTTGCAAAAAGAACAAGTCCGCTTAGTTGCCCATACTAAAGAATGGCTGCGTTACGACCTGCCCAGACGTTTATTGCGTAACCAGCGCCGTCGTGCGCAAAGCACCGGCCGACGACGAGTTAATTTCCGAGGGCAAAAGCAAGTTTGGTTTTTGATCGAGCTGATTGAAGACGATTCAGTGGTTGATCTTGCCGCCGGGCTTGAAACGCCGGAGTTTGACAGTTGGCGTTGGGTCGACATGCATCATGCCATTGATAATATTGTTGAATTTAAAAAAACGGTCTATCAACGTGCTTTGTCGGAGCTCCATGAATTTCTCCCCACTAATAACTAACGTCCTACGTATTCATTGATGACTTTGCTACCCCGCGCTAAGAATTCTCGGTTTGTGTTTAATGTTGCAGCCGTGGCCGCATTGGTGTTGTCACTAAGCTCGCCAGCACTCGCGCAACAAAAAAGCTCAGCTTGGACCGAGAGGCGGTGGCCGATGCGGTGACAGCACATGCCCTTAATAGTCGGTTCCCGACTAGGATGGAGTTTAAGGGCGAACAAGGCCAGCCCATCGCGGGATTGGTCAATTACACATTCGATGAGACAGTGCACGATGATATGGCGGACGTGTACTTACGTTACCAGCCTGACTATGCCTGTTTCGTCGCGATTGATGTTGAAACCGGCGCCATTCTCAACATAACAAGCTTCATTAAAGCCGATGAGAAGTGGGATAATCTTGTGATGCGTTCGGATTATCCGGCGGCCTCGGTTTTTAAAATGGTGACAGCTGCGGCGGGTCTTGATTTAGGTAAGGTAACGCCTAGCAGCGTTATTCCATTCAATGGCAAGTCGACCACCTTATATAAAAAGCAAGTTCTTAGCCATGAGAAGACAAAATGGACTCGCTCTCCGACCTTTAAAGAGTCATTTGCGAAATCGGTTAACCCCGTATTTGGTCGCTTGGGGGTAAAGCAAATAGGGGCTGATAATTTACGACTTTATGCTCATAAGTTCGGTTTTGGCGAAGCATTGCAAAGCGATTTTCATTTGCCGCCTAGCACGCTTGGGTTGGCGATGGAAGACGAGTGGGAAGTGGCTGAAGCCGCATCGGGTTACACTCGAGACATTACTTTAAGTCCGATTCATGCTGCACAAATTGCTGCCATTGTCGCGAATGATGGAAAAATGGTGACGCCATACATGGTTGATTCAGTGGTAAGTAATGATGGGCATGTGCTCTACCGAGCGCAGCACCAGAATAGCTCAACGCCGGTAATCACTGAGAAGACGGCTGCGTCTTTGCGTAGCCTGATGACTGAGACTACGCGTATTGGTTCAGCTCGCAAGTCGTTTCGCGGTCTAGATCGCTACAAAGTTTACAATAATATGGAAATCGGTGGTAAAACCGGTTCGCTCACTGGTTTGTCTCCTCGCGGACGGCATGATTGGTTTGTTGGCTATGCCGAAAAGGACGGTCGGCGCGTAGCGTACGCTTCACTCATCGTTAACAAAGAGAAGTGGTATGTGCGCAGTGCCTATGTGGCCAGACAGTTTATCTACCACTATTTTACCGAGCGTATGCAAGATGATGTCGAGATGGCTTCCGCGGCCGCTGCCGAATAGTTGATTTGAGACGTTGGTTTGGTTAACCGCGTGATTGTCTTTTTGACACTAACCGCCGGAGCGTATTTTTTTTAACAGTGCGGTGGTTGAGCGCTCAAACTGAAACGCGATTGAATGCACTTGGCCGCCATGCGCCGTAACAATGTCGCCACCAACAATATCCTTCGGTAGCCAGTCTCCGCCTTTAACTAAGTGATCGGGTAATATTTGCTGGATTAATAGAAAGGGCGTGTCTTCGTCAAAGCTCACTACCGCACCGACACACTCAAGGCTGGCCAATACCGACATGCGGTCTTCGAGACAGTTGACTGGGCGATCATCGCCTTTCCCCTGCCGTTTTACCGAAGCGTCACTATTCACTCCGACGATCAGTGCCGAACCCAAATTACGCGCTTGTTCAAGGTAAGTGGCATGACCGCGATGTAAAATGTCAAAACAGCCGTTGGTGAACACTAAAGGGCGCGGTAATGCGCTGACCATTGCATCTATGGATGCAATGTCAGCGTTTGCCGGAATCACCTTTCTCTGTGTGTTTAGCATCATTGGATAGTCCGGCGGTTAACCTTCTTGGTACTCAAATACTTTTACAACTCGCTCAACACCGCGAACCGTGCGAGCATACTCAACTGCATCGGTTGCTTCGTCAAGCGTTACGATACCCATCAAGTAAACGCTACCACGAGTCGTGACTACTTTTACGCGATTAGCATCAAGCCCAGTTTTTAGTAACAATCTACTTTTTACTTTTCCGCTAATCCACGCATCGTTAGTTCGTACACCAATTCGAGTTTTATCAGTGATAGTGGTTTCGTCGACGACTTGTCGTACTCCTTGAATTTCGCCAAATTGGCTAACTACGTTGCGTTTTACCGCCTCGTTATCGATTTCGCCGGTTACCAACAAAATGCCGTTCCATGAAACAGGTTTGACGTGCGCTGCTTCGCGAATTTCATTGGTTGATACCAAAATATTGCGGGCTTTAATTTCAATTGCGCTGTCATCAATATACTCGCCAACGGTGCGGCGGTCGTGAATAATGTCTACGGTAGCAATGACTGCGCCGGCTACTAGTGCGGTTACGCAAGCACTCAAGCTGGCCGCAACGCCTAGTGCTAACCATAGCATTCGAGTCCGGATGGCAAATTGTTTTACCGACGAAGAAAACTTAAGCGTTGTGGTGGGCATACAAGCTCCAATTAGAGAGTGATTCGAGCGCAAAATTGAGTTGGTGCGCTTTCGGTGCAGCGAAACTTCAGTGCTGCCTAATCCGGTTTATATTAGTCCAGCTCATAGATGTCGATTAACTCGCAAATACAATGAATAATTAAGCCATGAACTTCTTGAATTCGAGCGGTTACATCACCTTTTACAATAATGTCGATGTCGTCGCTGCCGAGGATTGGGCTTAATTTTCCGCCAGCTTTACCGTTCAGTGCAACCACTGTAACTGATTTTTCATGTGCGACTTCGACGGCACGCGCGATATTTGCAGAGTTACCGGAAGTGGTGATTACCAATAGTACATCGCCTGGGCGTCCTAGTGCGCTAACTTGTTTGGAAAAAACTTGTGAGTAGTCATAGTCGTTGCCAATTGAAGTTAATGTCGAGCCATCTGTCGTTAGCGCGATTCCAGGTAATTCGCGACGTTCCCGTTTGTAGCGGTTTAGTAATTCAGATGACAAGTGTTGTGCATCCGCGGCGGAGCCGCCGTTGCCGCAAATAAGTAACTTGCCGCCTGCTTCGAAGCTGGCGTAGATGTGCTTCGCTGCGGCTTCGATTTGTGATTCTAGATGCGCGTTATCGAGAATACTTGCGGCGCTTTCTTTAAAGTGTTGTGAAATGATCGACATGATGTAAGTCTGCTTGGCGCCAACGATATTCGAAGGGCCGTTATTGTTGAAAGCGAGAGTGGTTTTAAAAAGCGTTGCTTATCCACTCAAAGCTCGGGTTGCTAAGGTTTCCGTTGACGCAAAGTATATCAAAACGGCATGGGCAGTCAGAGGTTTTGGTCGTTACTAAATAGTGCTCTGCAGCACGACGTAGCTTGGTTTGTTTAAAGTAGTCGATACTCTCAAGAGCACCGCCGTAGTCTCCGCGCTTGCGATGCCTTACTTCAACAAAGACCAGATAGTCTTTATCTCGCATGACAATGTCAATTTCGCCAACACGACAATAATAGTTGCGCGTCACCACAACCAGTCTTTTCTTAACTAAATAGTTAGTTGCTAGATCCTCGGCGCGGTTGCCCTTGGCTCGGGTCCCAATTTGAATCATTGTAAGTTCCTTTTACATTTGAATTTGGTAGCTGACTGCCATTAAGCGCGTCAAGGGGGGCAATGTCAATGCCGTAGGACTCGTCGACCACCGCTTCACCGTTTTCAAACCGTGCCCAAGCCGGTTGATAAATCGCTTCGCCGTAATTGTTGATGGTTATTTGCCCTGTCTTGCCGTTCAACGCTAAGTCGTTATTGACCAAAGAAGCGTAGTTACCAGCAATCTCATAGGCATCACCGCCCATCGCAAACAGCATATTTAATTGTCCGGCATAGGGCGACACATTCGCTGATTTTAATACCCAAGGCATTACCGGGAATAGGGTGTTGTCTAAGTCGATATTGTTAACGCTATCTTGAATGCCATTGAATATGGCAGACGTTGAATACACTGGAATGCGCGACCCGCTAAAGAAGTTTATTTGTGGACGCACTAGGCGCCCAGTGTCGTTGTCGGCAATCATGAAGATGAAGTCAATATCTTGTCGCTGGTATGCGGCGAACTCGGGTCGATAGCCGAGCACTTTACGTAGCTGTGAATTGCGGTATTCGCTTTGATTGATATCAAATAATTGCTTGAGCTCGATGCTGTGGTCAAACTGCTTGGGTGAGTAGTTGACCACCGCGCTGATCTTTCCTCCAAGCGATAGCCAGCGTTGGCTGAAGGCATCAACGGTGCGCTGACTTTGAGAATCTGTCGGCACCATCAGCGCGGCGCTAAGGTGTCCGTCCTTCCATGCTTTTTCTGCGACATGTTGACCTTCTAGTTCTGGGCCCATGGCAAAGCGTGACACTGCGCCAGCAAGGGGAGCTTCGCCACCTAGTAATAATGACGGGATATTGGTATTGGCATAGCTGTTTACTTGGTCGGCGTAGTCTTTACCTAATGGGCCAATAATGAAATCCGCTCCTGCTTGCACTGCGGCAGCGTAATACTGCGGCGCTTGGCTCGGGATGTCGCCGATATCATAGAATCTTACTTCTGGGCGAAACGGCGAGTAATTTTGCTCGTGTTGGTAGCGTATGCCGTCTTTTACGGCATTAGCGGCTTTGCTGAAACGCGAGCTCAATGGCAACAATACGGCAACGCTGGTGGGCGAACTCTGAGACCAGTTGGCGTTAATGGTTTTTTTGCTGCTTTCTAATGGTTCGTTGCGCCAGCGGTTAAACTGCTGTGGTTCCAAGCTGGCATCGCCCACTTGGGTGCCAAGGCTTTGTTCAACGCGATTGCGCACTAGGGAGTATTCTGTATTCTCTATAATAAGTTGTCGTTCTTCTGCGGGAATAGCATTGATTACTTGCCAAATGTAGCGCGTTGTTTCACTCCGTGCAGCACCAACCAGCGCGCTCTCACGTTGTATCAATGCTTGTACTGAGGCGTCTAGCTGGCCAAGTTTTTCATAGGCAAATGAAATTAATAAAAGCGCGTCAACTTGTTGGGTGCTCACCGGTGGTTTCGCGGGTATGACTACTGGTTGAGGCTCATCATCCTCAAGTACTTCCGGTTCTGGTGCGCTTAAAAAGTCTTCTGGGACGTAGTTTATTAACGGTGTTAGCAGGTCGATAGTTTGGTAATAGTCGCCTCGGTGAAAAGCGATATACGCCTGAACAACGCGCCGTCTGTGGCCTTGAGTGATATCTGTTGGTAGCCCTAGCAGCTCTCCCAAAGTTCGTTCTGCGCTGTCAAAGTCGTTCGCTTGCACGTAATACTCTGCGGCGCTGAGTACGGCGTTCACTTTGTCTTCGGGTGCTTGTTGGTCGGCTTGTTGTTCAAAGTAGCGTGCGCGTTCGGTGTTGCGAGCCGCTTCTAGTTCTTCGACTTGTAAGCCGCCGGTTCTAAAATCGGGATATGCCGTGCCAGGTTGGATCGGTGATGCAAATGGCTCATCTAAGACGATGTCGCGAGCTTCAACCTGAGCAGGTGGGTAGACAGGAGACGAGGCGCAGCTAGCGAGCAGAAAAATGCTGCCGACAAGTGCGAGTCGATATGAACAGCGGTGTAATTGATGATGCATTATGATCGTATTCCGATTATTCTCAAAACCTTGTATCTGCTTGCCAAATCAGCAGAACCGATTTCGATCTATTCCAACGCGAAGTATACCGAGTGAGTGACCCAATTAGCAAAGAGACCGAATCAGACAGTCATCAATTAAGTACGGCTGATCGTGGACATCTGTATATTGTGGCGACCCCTATTGGCAATCTTGCCGATATTAGTCAGCGTGCGCTGGATACATTAAAGGCGGTTGACATTATCTTGGCAGAAGATACGCGTCATAGTAAACGTTTGTTAAATCATTACGGGGTCAATCGCCCGCTGCGCTCATGTCATGAGCATAATGAGCAAAGCATGGTCGATTGGGTTGCCGAGCAATTGTCACAAGGTCAAAATCTGGCGTTAATCAGCGATGCCGGTACGCCACTAATAAGTGATCCTGGTTTCGTGTTAGTGAGGGCGTTGCGAGACTTGGGGCATTCGGTGTTGACTATCCCCGGACCGAGTTCGATTATTGCGGCGCTATCAATTGCCGGTTTACCGACCGACGGATTTATTTATGATGGCTTCTTGCCGGCCAAGTCGAGTGCACGAAAGACGGCGTTAAGTGCTTACCTTGCACAGCCTCGGACCGTTGTGTTGCTTGAGTCATCGCATCGCATCGAGGCTTGTCTTCGAGATGTTGTCGAGGTGCTAGGTGCGGTGCGCCAAGTCGTCTTGGCTCGCGAATTGACCAAGCGCTTTGAAACTGTCTTGACAGGGAGTGCAGAGCAAGTGTTGGCGACGCTTGAAGCGGATTCTGATCAAACTCGAGGCGAGTTCGTGTTAATGCTGGCAGGGCAGAAGCTTGTGTCAGAATCCGATGCCGATATTAGCGCTATGCTGCGTGTTATGTTGACTGAATTACCGGTTAAGCAGGCCGTTGGTTTAGTGGCCAAGTTAACCAATAAACGTAAAAATGAGGTCTACCAGCTGGCGCTGGATTTAAAAAATGAGATGCCTAACTAGCCTTTTAATCGCCAGCATGCTTATCGCTTTCAGCTCGGCGAGCATTGCCGGAGCCTCTTTCTTGCAAGAGAATTTGTCCGTTAATGATGCGGTTTATGTTGTCGATCATGCCGGTAAGGAAATTTTTAATTGGCAAGCGGATAAGCCGCTCGTGCCTGCATCATTAACGAAGCTAGCTACGGCCTATTTGGCGCTGGAGAAATGGGGTGGTGAGCACCACTTCACGACGGACTTTTACCTCGCCGGCGACACTTTATGGGTCAAAGGTTATGGCGATCCGTTTTTGATCTCGGAAGAGCTAGAGCTGATTGCGCAGCGTTTGTCTATGCTCGGTTTGTCGACGGTACGAGAACTAAAGATCGATAATACTTTTTTTTCGATTACTAAAGTTCCAGGACGCAGTCAGGTAAGTGACCCGTATAATGCGCCGATGTCGGCGGTTGCGGCGAACTTCAATACCGCCATGTTGCGCCAGCATGAAGGGCGACTCGTGAGCGCTGAACCGCAAACCCCGCTAACCAAAACCGCGCAACGAGTGGCGCAGGGTATTGGTGTTCGAGCGACTCGAGTGAACCTTCGTAACGCGATCAATGCGCAACAGAATTTTGCTGAATTGTTAGTCGCTAAATGTGGTTGGAAAGATGTTCGGATCTCGGTAGGTCAGCAAGTTCCAACTGATGTGCCGCGTTTATTCAGCTACCAAAATTCGCGCTCCTTAGCCGAGGTGTTGCGCGGTGCTCTAGAATATTCCAATAACTTCATCGCTAATCAGGTGTTTTTGAAGCTTGCCGAGCAGTCGCAGGGCAACTCAGTAACGTTTGAGGCTGCCAGCGCGTATGCCCGAGCGGTATTGGAAGCGGATTTTTCTTGGCAAGGTGCTGTATTGCAAGACGGTGCCGGTTTGACTCGCGATAATAGGCTTTCTGCGTATCAGTTAGATGACCTGCTTAAGGCGTTGACTCCAAACAAACGATTGCTTAAGGAGTACTTGATTGATCGTGATGACGTAAATGTGTTTGCCAAAACCGGAACCTTGAATGCGGTGCATAGTTTTGCTGGCTACATCGAGTTTCCGGCTCATAGCTTTCGCTTTGTTTTCAATTTCAATCGCACGGTTCCCTATCAGTATCGCATTCGCTTGCTCGATAAATTAGTTATGGATCTGAAGCAGCAAATAGCCGCAACATCCGGAGACCTGCAATGAGAGGCATGCGACAGAGTGCGGCAACGGATCAGCGCGTCGACTGGTCAAGCCTGAAGCAGTTGCTGCCTTATTTGATGGAGTTTAAGGGGAGAATCGGCCTCGCCTTGCTGTGCCTAATTGGCGCTAAGCTTGCTAGTGTCGGCTTGCCGTTCATCCTCAAGCACATCGTCGACCAACTTAACGCTGATACTTCGTTGATTGTGGTGCCGATGGCGTTATTGATTGCCTATGGTTTGGTGCGATTCTCCAATGTGTTATTTGGGGAGTTGCGAGATACTTTATTTGGACGAGTCACCGAGCGCGCCATGCGCCGGGTGGGTCATCGCGTATTTCAACACTTGCACTCACTAGATTTAGCGTATCACTTGAACCGCCGCACAGGTGGGGTGTCACGTGATATTGAGCGTGGTGTCTCAGGTATCAGCTTCCTGATGCGTTTTATGGTATTCAATATCGTGCCTACGTTTATCGAAATTGGCATGATTGCGGTGTTGCTGTTTTGGAATTATTCGTTTTGGTTCGCGCTTATTGTGGTTGTGTCGGTATCGGCCTATGTCGGATTTTCGGTGGTTGCCACCGAATGGCGTACTGCCACGGTACGTGCGATGAATAAGGCCGAGAGTCAATCGAGTACCCGAGCCGTTGACAGTTTATTGAATTTCGAAACGGTTAAGTATTTTAATAACGAAAATTTTGAGGCAGACCGGTATGACGTCGATTTGGCGGCTTGGGAAGCTGCGCGGCGTAAAAATCGACTAACCTTGTTTGGCTTGAATGGTGGTCAATCGCTAATTATTGCTACGGCCGCAACAGCGGCCATGGTATTGGCTGCCAGTCAGGTTGCCTCGCAGGCCATGACCATCGGCGACTTTGTGTTGATTAATGCGTTGATGATGCAGATATTTATGCCGCTTAATTTTCTCGGTTTTGTTTATCGGGAAATGAAAGGCTCGATGGCTAATATTGATGCGATGTTTGCATTGCTAAGAGTGCAGCCGGCAATTAAAGATCGAGAGCGAGCGAGGCCATTGGTGTTGGGTCAGGGTAAAATCAGCTTTCATGACGTTGGCTTTTATTATCATGCTGATCGGCAGATTTTGCAGGGTGTGAGCTTTACCGTCCCGGCTAAGCAAAAGGTGGCTATCGTGGGTGGTAGCGGGTCAGGGAAATCGACCATCATGAAGCTATTGTTCCGATTTTACGATGTGACCAGCGGGCAAATTCAAATTGATGGTCAAAATATTGCTGATGTTACACAGCAGAGTTTGCGTCGTGCGATCAGTGTGGTGCCGCAAGATACGGTGCTATTTAACGCTAGCATTTATGACAACATTCAATATGGGAACGTTAATGCGACAGCGGAGGAAGTCAATGAAGCGATCAGAATGGCATATCTTGATGATTTCATTCGCCAGTTACCTGACGGTGGCGACACGCAGGTGGGCGAGCGTGGACTCAAGTTGTCTGGTGGTGAAAAGCAACGAGTCGCGATTGCTCGCGCCATTCTGAAGAAACCTAAAATTCTGGTGTTTGACGAGGCGACGTCGTCGTTAGATAGCCAAGCAGAGCAGCGTATTTTGGCGGCGATGGAGCGAGTTCGAGGTAATTATACTAGCGTAGTTATTGCGCACCGCTTGTCCACTATTGTCGATGCTGATTTAATCTTGGTGCTTGATCAAGGCTTAATTGTTGAGCAGGGAACGCATCAAGAGTTGTTACAGCACGGCCAGCATTATGCTGCTGCGTGGCGGTTGCAGAATAGCGATTAAGTTAGTGTTGTAGTCTCGCTCTTAGGTATGAGTCTACGATATGATCCAGACCATGTTTAGTTTCTCGTCAGATCTTATGTATTCTTTCGCTCGCCCCATTTTATTTAAGCTTGACCCTGAGTATGCGCATGACTTAACGCTGTCCAAGCTTGCAATGGCATCAAAGTCGCCATTCTTAACCGGCCAAATTCAAAAGTGGTTTGGCAACCGAGTGAACGATTTACCGATTAAGTGTATGGGTATCGATTTCCGGCATCCAGTTGGCTTAGCGGCAGGTTTAGATAAGAATGCTCGAGCTTTGCCGGCATTCTCAGCTCTCGGTTTTAGTGGGGTCGAACTCGGGACGGTCACTCCGAAGCCTCAGCCGGGCAATGATAAACCAAGAATGTTTAGGCTTGAGGATGATGAGGCGCTGATTAACCGCATGGGTTTTAACAGTGGTGGCGTTGAGCTATTTGTTGAGAATATTAAGAAAACTCAGCGCACCGCGGTGGCGGGGATCAATATTGGTAAGAACGCCATTACGCCGATTGCGGATGCACATTTTGACTACGTGTCGGCGATGCAGCGTGTCTATGCGCATGCTGATTACATTACGGTGAACATCTCATCACCGAATACTAAGTCACTAAGAGATTTGCAGAACGAGTCGTTTCTGGATCACTTATTGCAGCAGATAAAGCAGGCGCAGGTAAAGTGCCAAAAAGTCCATAAGCGATCAGTGCCGATCGCGCTGAAAGTGGCGCCGGATTTGACCCCTGATGAAATTGAAATAATCGCGGAGTTGTTGATTTCGCATCAGTTTGATGCGTTGATTGCGACCAACACCACTGTGGCTCGGCCTAGTTCGCTTAAGAGTCAACACGCCAGTGAAGGTGGCGGTTTGAGTGGTGCGCCAGTTAAAGAAATGTCGACTGATTGTATTCGTCAATTTTACCCCTTGTTAAAGGGTCGAGTTCAGATTATTGGCGTTGGTGGTATTAAAACAGTCGATGATGCCTGGGAAAAACTGTTGGCGGGCGCTGACTATTTGCAAATATATACGCAATTTATCTATCAAGGCCCAGCGATGATTAAGGACATTGTTCACGGTCTGCAGGCTAAAGTGCAGTCGCATGGGTTTAGCGATCTCGGAGAGGCCCTCGCGCAGCTACGCAAGGAATAATTGGCTTAGCGCGAGCATTCTTCGGAATAGGCTTTGCTAAGGTCTAGGTTATTGGGTAGACTCGCGGCGAAGTCAGCCAGACAGTCGCCGCTCGTTAATTCGGGGGGAGGAAAGTCCGGGCTCCATAGGGCAGGGTGCCAGATAACGTCTGGGCGGCGTAAGCCGACGGCCAGTGCAGCAGAAAGATACCGCTTCTTCTTCGGAGGGAGTAAGGGTGAAATGGTGCGGTAAGAGCGCACCGCGTTAGTGGTAACACGAGCGGCTAGGTAAACCCCACTCGGAGCAAGACCAAATAGGTGTTCATATGGCGCGGCCCGCGTTGAACACGGGTAGGTTGCTTGAGGCGTATAGCGATGTGCGCCCTAGATGAATGACTGTCTACGACAGAACCCGGCTTATCGGCTGACTTCCTTTTTTCCAGTTTTCAGAATGTTAATTATATCTGGAGGCTGCGCTAACCCTCTGAGTAAGGCGCATTGCAATATTGGGTTTTATCGCTGGGTGGCGAGTGTCAGTGGCATCATTGAGCGCTGTTTCGGTATATCTCGCGAGAATGATGCGGTCAGGCAATTATTGTTTTTCCTTAAGATATTGCTGGTTTGATAGTATGTATGTCTTACCGAAGATTAATCTGTGGATAAGTCTGCGGTAGTGCTTAAAATTTAATCAATTAAAAATATAATCTTGTGTTCGATAGTTAAAGTAATACTTTAACTTGAGTGGTTAAGTTGCAATGGAATGTGCGCTAAGCTACTGAAAGAAAAAGGTTTTCCCTTCTAATAAACCCTTGACAGTCATGCCTGCGTCGTAGATAGTGGCGAAATGTGGGTAATTGTGGGAATTTGTGGATAATTTATCCCAATTCCTGCAGCCCTAACCAGAAAAACCGAACCACAATCCAGTAACTACAGGACGAGCATCGTCGTGGCCAGAGGCAGTAACCATTTAAATCTAGACGCGAAGGGGCGGATGTCAATTCCGACCCGGCATCGTGACGCCTTAAAAGGGGAGTCCGAGGGTGCGCTGGTGGTGACTATTAGCCCAAGTGATCGTTGTTTATTGCTGTATCGACTAGAGGATTGGGAGCAGGTAGAGAAGAAGCTAACCGCGTTGCCGACGTTGAACGCACAGACTCGACAGTTGAAACGGATGCTGATTGGGCACGCGGATGATTGTGTTATGGATGGTAGTGGGCGAATTCTGGTGCCGACTCCGTTGCGTGAATTTGCTGGTATTGATCGAAAAGCGGTCTTGGTAGGGCAAGGCGACAAGTATGAAATATGGAGCGAAGCGCAATGGGTTGCGCAGCGCGATTCCATGTTGTCAGTAGAGCTCGATGAGTCGGCGTTGCCGAGCGAGCTCGAATCTCTCTCTTTTTAGAGGGCGCCATGGAAATTGTTGAGCAACACATTCCTGTCCTGAAGCGAGAGGCTCTCGACGCGTTGAATATTCGTTCGGATGGCGTCTACGTAGACGCTACCTTGGGTCGAGCAGGTCATGCGCGAGCGATTCTTGAGCGATTGGGCGACAATGGTCGTCTGATTGGTTTTGATCGTGATCCGCGTGCGATTGAGCTAGCTAGCGCCATTTTTGCCGAAGAGCCTCGTGTGCAAATCATTCACTCGGACTTTGCGCGCATGGCTGAGAAGCTGCATGCGGTGGCTCAGCTCGAATCAGTGGATGGTGTGTTCATGGACCTAGGAGTTTCGTCACCGCAACTGGACCAAGCTGAGCGCGGCTTTAGTTTTATGCGTGACGGTGCGCTGGATATGCGTATGGATACGACTCAAGGTGAGTCCGCGGCGCAATGGCTGGCAAGCGTTGACGAGCGCGATCTGATGATGGTGCTGTTTGACTTGGGCGAAGAGAAGTTCGCGCGTCGAATAGCGCGTGCCATTGTGTTGGAGCGTGACGAGTCAGCGATTCAGACTACCTTGCATCTGGCGCGTATCGTCGAAGAAGCCACACCTAAAAAAGACAAGCATAAGCATCCTGCGACGCGTACGTTTCAGGCTATTCGTTTGCATGTGAATCAAGAGTTGAGTCAGGTTTCAGAGGCATTGCCTCAGGCTGTTAGCCTGCTCAATGAGGGAGGGCGTTTAGCTGTCATCAGTTTTCATTCTCTGGAAGACAGAATTGTAAAACGCTTTATTCGGGACCTGTCTACGCCGAATTTGCCGCCGAAAAATATCCCGGTGACAAGCGATATGTATCTAACGCCGCTCAAGCCAATTGGCAAAGCGATTAAGCCGACTGCGGATGAGGTTCGCGAAAATCCGCGTGCTCGTAGCTCGGTTTTGCGAATCGCTGAACGTACTGCTGTACCTTATTTGGGAGGTAAGCATGCGTGATAGCGTGATGTGGTTTTTAGTTACGAGCGTAGTTATCAGCGCGCTGGCGGTGGTGAATGTGCGCCATGAGCATCGTATTGCGTACCTGGCATTTCAAACCGAGCAAGATCGGCGCGATGCTTTGGATGATGAATGGGGGCAGCTATTAGTTGAGGAAAGTCTATGGGCGTTTCCGCATCGTATTGAAAAGGATGCAACCAAGCTTCTCTCGATGCGCGCACCTAAAAAAGAAGATATAAAATTTGTTGGAATGGATCAGCGGTTAACCGGTGAGGTCAGTGATGGCACGCGGTAAACCTATTGTGACAGCGACCAAGCGCAAGACCCAAAAAGAAGTGGTTGTGCCAGTTGCGTCGTGGCGCTATAAGATGATCGGCGGCATTTTCGGGCTGATTTTTATCGGACTCATTGTGCGAGCCGTGCACTTGCAAATTATTGATAACGATTACTTGCAGTCGCAAGGTGATGCTCGATATTTGCGTGTGCAAAAAGAGGAGCCTACGCGCGGCATGATTGTTGACCGAAATCATCAGCCGCTGGCGATTAGCACACCGGTTGACTCGATTTGGATGCATCCTGCTACTATTTTGCGGCAACAGAATGAATACTCCTATGAGCAATTGACGGGGTTGCTGGGAATGACTCGTGCGGAGTTGTTGGCCAAAGCCGAAAAGGCTAAGGCGAAGGAGTTTAGTTACTTAAAGCGTCAGTTGTCACCGCATCTAGCAAATAAAATTTTGTCGTTGGATGTGCCTGGAATCAATTCGGTACGTGAGTACAAGCGTTATTACCCTGCGGGTCCAGTGTTGGGGCATGTGCTGGGGTTTACCAATATCGATAACGAAGGTCAGGAAGGTTTGGAATTGGCCTTCAATAAGTCACTTAAGGGCTTGCCGGGTCGGACTCAGGTATTGCGTGACCGTTTTGGCCACGTGGTTGAATATGTTGAGCAGTTGAGCCAAGTGGAGCACGGTCAGGATATTACGTTGAGTCTAGATGCTCGAATTCAGTATCTTGCGTATCGGCACCTGCAGGCTGCAGTTAAAAAACATCAGGCTAGTTCGGCTTCATTGGTGGCGTTAGATGCCAAAACCGGAGAGGTTTTAGCCATGGTTAGCATGCCGGATTTTAATCCAAATGATCGCTCCGACCTAATCAGTGCTCAGTTTCGCAATCGCTCTATTGCCGATTCGTTTGAGCCTGGGTCTACGGTAAAACCGATTACCATTGCGATGGCTTTAGAGGAAGGTGTGATAACGCCAGACACTATCATAGATGCCGAGAAAGGCTTTTTCTATATTGGGCGAAGTCGTATTTCCGATACAAAATCACTCGGCGAAATTACTGTAACGGATGTGATAAAGCGCTCGAGTAATATCGGCGCAGCGAAGATTGCGATGATGATGTCAGCACGGGATCTTTATGACACTTATCGCTTGGTAGGCTTTGGTAGTACCAATGATCTGAAGATGCCTGGCGAGCAGCGCGGCATTCTTGCGAAACGTAAGAAGTGGCGGCCAATTGAGCACGCTACGCTTTCTTATGGTTACGGTTTGTCGGTTAATACCTTGCAGCTAGCGCGTGCTTATCAGGCATTGGCAAACGACGGAGTGCTTTTGCCGATTAGTATTCATCCGGTGACTGACGTGCCCGAAGGCAAGCGTGTGTTTAGTAAAACCGTAACAGATCAAGTGGCGCTGATGCTAGAAGCTGCGGTCAGCGATGAAGGGACTGCGCCTCGTGCACAGGTAGACCAGTATCGTGTCGGCGGCAAAACGGGTACCGCACATAAAGTATTAGATGGTCGGTATCAAGACGACGCGTATATGTCGATTTTTGCTGGATTCGCGCCGATCAGTGATCCTGAGATTGTGCTAGTCGTGTCGGTTGATGATCCCAAGGGCGTTGATTATTACGGCGGATTAGTGGCTGCGCCGGTCTTTTCCGAAGTTATGGCCGGAGCTTTGCGGTTTCGCAATGTGGCACCGGACGCTTTGGAGTCTGACGCTAAACCGGAACTTAAATTAATGATTGCACGCCCCAGAGCGACGGAGGCCGGCTAATGTCTTATTCATTACCGCTTGCTGAGTTGTTGGCGCTATTGGGTGTGGAGTCTAGTGAAACGCTCGAAATAACCGCACTTAGTCTGGATAGTCGGCAGATTGCAGCCGGTTCGTTGTTTCTGGCCTACCCAGGGGCGAACTCGGACGGCCGAGATTTTATGTTGCAAGCGCAAGCGGCCGGCGCGAGTGCGATCATCTATGATGAGCGTGATTACTCGCTGCCAGATGCTATTGCCATTCCTAGTTTCGCAGTTGCTAACCTGCAGGCGCAAGTTGGTGTATTAGCGGATGCCTTTTACGCCAAACCGTCTGCTGAATTGCAGGTGTTTGGTGTCACAGGCACCAATGGCAAAACGACCTGCTGTTACTTGCTGACCCAAGCATTGACCCAATTAGGTTTGCAGGCGGCGATGATTGGAACCATTGGCGTTGGTCGCCTTGATGCTCTGCAAAAAGCTGGGCATACCACACCTGACCCAATTTCACTGCACCGGCAGCTAGCCGAGTTTCGTGATCAGGGAATTACCCAGGTGTGTATGGAGGTTTCTTCTCATGCATTGGACCAAGGACGTGTGAGTGGCGTTCGGTTTTTCTGCGCGCTATTCACCAATCTGAGTCATGACCATTTGGATTACCACGGTGACATGGCCTCTTATGGTCGCGCAAAGCAGCGCTTGTTTACGCAGTTTCATAGCGAGTTGGCGATCATCAATGTGGCGGATTCATTCGGCGCTCAGCTTCGCGAGCTTGGCGGCGCTGAATTCTCCGTAGGTTATGGTGCTGGTGGTGATGTTTATCTTGATGATCTTGAGATGAACTCGTCGGGCATGCAGTTTGTGGTTGAAGGGAGTGGCGTTGAATTCGCGGCCGAGACGCCGCTTATCGGGCAAGTAAACGTGCCCAATATAGAGTTGCTAGTTGCTACGTTGCTGGGATTGAGTACGCCGATAGAGGACATTCAATCTATTTTAAGGTCCTTGCGTCCCGCGCCCGGGCGCATGGAGCTGTACCGCCACGGTTTGTCGCCTCATGTGGTGGTCGATTATGCACACACGCCAGACGCTCTCGAAAAAGCGTTATTGTCGGTCAAGCGACATTGCGAAGGAGACGTTTGGTGTGTGTTCGGGTGTGGCGGAGATCGTGATCGAGCTAAGCGGGCGGTGATGGGGGCAGCAGCAGATCAATATGCTGAGCATGTCATTATCACTAATGATAACCCGCGCTCAGAAGCCGGTGATGCTATCGCCGCTGATATTGCTAAAGGCATTCACGGTTCTTATGTCGTGGTACTGGATCGTGCCACGGCTATCGCGCAGGCAATCGAGTCAGCGGCGCCTGAAGATTGGGTGTTGGTGGCCGGTAAGGGTCATGAAGCTACGCAACAAGTCGGTAATGATTTCCTAGAGTTCTCTGATCGCGAGCAGGTTTCACGCTTACTTGAGGTGGATGCATGATTCAGTTATCACAAGCTTGCCAAGTGGTCGACGGTGTTTTGCGCGGCGCCGATGTGTTGTTCCACAACGTGAGTATCAATACTCGTGATGTGTGTGAAGGGCGATTGTTTGTCGCGCTTAAAGGTGAGCAGTTCGATGCGCATGATTATGTGGCGCAAGCCGCGACAGCCGGAGCGGTGGCCTTGTTGGTTGAGCAAGATGTGTCTTCAGTATTGCCAGTGGTTAAGGTTGATAGCACTCATCAGGCGCTTAAAGATTTGGCGGCATGGTGGCGTACGCAGTTGGTGTTACCCGTAATCGGGATCACCGGCAGCGTTGGTAAAACCACAGTCAAAGAAATGGCTGGCGCGATTTTTTCTCAATTGGGGCAAGGCGTAGTAACTCATGGCAACCTAAATAATGAAATCGGTGTGCCATTAACATTGATGCGTTTAAGTGAAAATGATCGATTTGCGATTGTCGAAATGGGTATGAATCATGCTGGTGAGATTCAACGTCTGACCCAGGTTGCGCAGCCGACCATTGCGTTGATCACGAATGCTGGCGAAGCGCACCTAGAGCATCTTGGCTCAGTGGCGGCGGTGGCTAAGGCGAAAGGTGAAATATTTGCGGGACTTACTCCTGACGGCACAGCGGTTATCAACGCCGACGATGCGTTTGCTTCAGAGTGGCAGCAAAGTACTGCTGGGCGACGTGTTGTCTCCTTTGGTTTAACTAATGCGGCAGATATTACCGCCACGTATCGACAACATCGTGGCGCGTTAGAGATACAAATTTCGACGCCCGATGCCACATTTGAGATTCGTTTAAAGGCTCTTGGTGAGCATAGTGTGCGTAACGCTTTGGCGGCAACCGCTTTGGCGATCGCAGCGAATGTGCCGATTGACTATATTCAACGCGGTCTCGCTGAGTACCGTTCTCCGGCTGGGCGATTGCAGGTGAGTCAAATTGGTGAAAACACATTAATTGATGATACCTACAATGCCAACCCTACTTCGATGGCTGCGGCTGTTGAGGTGTTAGCAGGTTTTGCACAGTCCACTCTAATAGTTGGTGATATGGCTGAGTTGGGCGAACACGCGGAGTCTGCGCATCGACAGCTTGGGGTTTTAGCTCGCGCGAATGGGATCGATAAAGTCTTAGCCTGTGGCCGGTATGCCGAACTGGTAGTAAACGAGTTTGGAGCCGACGGCCACTGTTTTGTAACACAGGCTGAGTTGATTGAGTTCGTTTTGTCCGCACCACTGAGTGGTGCCATTCTGGTTAAAGGCTCTAGGTCCGCAGCAATGGAAAATGTGGTGCGAGCGTTAGGTCAATATTTTGACGGCAGTCAAACCAGCAATAACACAAAAAAACACGGGGAAGGCGCATGTTAGTCGCACTATTTGGATGGCTCGCGGAGCAACACAGTTTTTTTAATGTCTTCCAGTATCTAACGCTGCGAGCTATTTGCGCGGTGCTTACGGCTCTCATTCTGTCGTTAGTCATGGGGCCGGTGATGATACGTAAATTACGTTTTCATCAAATTGGGCAAACTGTGCGTCAAGATGGGCCGCCTACTCATTTTGATAAAGTCGGAACGCCGACGATGGGCGGCTTGTTGATTCTGGCGTCAGTCTTGTTAGCGACTCTGTTATGGGCGGATTTGACCAATCGCTATGTGCTAATCACTATTTTTGTGTGCTTTTTCTTTGGCGTCATCGGTTGGTACGACGACTATCAAAAGCTAATTAATAAAGATCCAAAAGGCATGGGGTCGCGCAATAAGTTTTTGGGGCAAAGTGTGGTGGCGACGATTGCCGCATTATTTCTCTATTACACCGCTCAAACGCCGATTGAGACATCGTTGATCATTCCATTTTTTAAGGACGTGGTGTGGCAGCTCGGCATTTTGTTTATACCGTTGACCTATTTTGTGATTGTCGGAACCAGTAATGCGGTTAATTTGACAGATGGCTTGGACGGTTTGGCTATTGTGCCTACTGCTATGGTGGCCGGTGCTTTAGCAGTTTTTTGTTACCTTTCTGGCAACGTGATCTTCTCCGACTATTTACAGATTCCGCAAATTGCTGGTGCCGGCGAAGTGGCGATATTTTGCGCGGCCTTGGTCGGCGCTGGGCTTGGGTTTCTTTGGTTTAATACCTACCCCGCACAAGTCTTCATGGGCGATATTGGCTCGTTGTCGCTGGGTGCGTCGTTAGGTGTGGTGGCTGTAATCGTTCGACAAGAGTTAGTGCTATTCATTATGGGCGGCATCTTCGTGCTGGAAACGGTATCCGTCATTCTGCAGGTCTTTAGTTACAAAATGTTTGGCAAACGAATCTTTCGTATGGCGCCGATTCATCACCATTTTGAACTAAAAGGGTGGCCAGAGCCTCGTGTGATTGTTCGATTTTGGATTATTAGTTTGGTGTTAGTACTCATCGGTCTTGCGACCTTGAAGGTTAGATAAGAATAATGACGTCCCCTCGCCGAAATTTAACTACCAAGCTGATTGAGCAATATCAGCGCGCCGCTGTCGTGGGCCTCGGTATTAGTGGCTTGAGTGTCGTACGCTACTTGCGTTCGCACTCGATAGAGGTGATTGCGCTGGATTCCAGAAGTGTGCCGCCAGCTGCACAAGCATTGCAGGCTGTCTGTCCTGAAGTCAAAACAGTGTTTGGCGCGTTTGATGCAGAGCATCTTGATGGTGCGGAGCTGATTGTGGTGAGTCCGGGCGTTTCTATTAAAGAACCGATGCTGGTGCAAGCGCGACGACGAGGCGCAAAGATTGTTGGTGACATAGAGCTCTTCTTGCAAGTCAACCAGAAGCCTCTTATAGCCATTACTGGATCCAACGGTAAGAGCACGGTAACCGCGCTAGTTGGTGAGATGGTTTGTGCTGGCGGAATGGTTCCGTTAGTGGCAGGAAATATTGGTAAGCCAGTTCTTGATGCATTAACAGATAATGAGCCCTATGACGTGGCAGTGTTAGAGCTTTCTAGTTTTCAGCTTGAAACAACCAATCAGGTTCCCGCGGATGCGGCTGCTATTCTTAATATCAGCCCGGATCATTTAGATCGATATGACTCAATGGGCGACTACGTACTAGCCAAGAGCCGAATTTTACGCGGTGCGCAAAGAGCGGTCTTGCCGCGTCATGATGATCAGTTTACGATGATTACGCAAACCGGTGACGTGTTGAGTTTCGAGCTTGATGAGCCTCATCAAGCTAATGAATTTGGGGTTAAGAAGCGCTCGTCGGGGCGTTGGCTCATGCATGGTAAAACGCCACTGATGAGGCTTAGTGATATTGGTTTGCTCGGGCTGCATAACGTGAAAAACGTAGTGAGTGCGTTTGCGCTGACAGATTTTCTTGGCCTGACATTAGAGTCGCAGGTTGCCGCGGTTAAAGCATTTACTGGCTTACCGCATCGGATGCAAACCGTTGCTTCAGATGGCGGAGTGATATGGGTTAATGATTCAAAAGCGACGAATGTTGGCGCGACGATTACCGCGCTACGTAACTTGGAGTCGCCAGTAGTTTGGATTGCTGGCGGGCAAGGCAAGGGGGCGGATTTTGCTGATTTAGCCGATGCCATCACCGATGATGTGCGTGTGCTAATTTTATTGGGCGAGGATGCTGACAAGATCGATCAAGCGTTACGTTCTAAAGTGAAAATTGAACGCGTTAAGGATATGGAAGCTGCGGTTGTGAAAGCCGCTGAATACGCTCGGCCTGATGACGTTGTTTTGTTATCACCAGCTTGCGCTAGCTTTGATATGTTTACTGGTTTTGAGCATCGGGGAGCGGTTTTCATCGCTTGTGTAGAGCGACTGCTCCAGCGAGGTGCCGCGTGAGTAATACCGCACTACAAGCCACGCGTTTTGCCCCGCAAGATAATTCAGCCGGTGTCGATTCAGTGTTGCTAGGTAGTTTTATCTCGCTATTAATGCTTGGATTGATCATGGTTTTTTCTTCCACCATAGCCATGGGCGACCAGGATCTAAGCACTAATACCGCGCATTTTTGGCGTCAACTTGTGCATGTGGTGATTGGCGTAAGTTTAACCGTCGCCGTGGCCTGTGTGCCCGTGTGGTTATGGAAGAAGCTTAGCTTGCCATTATTGGCGGTGGCCATTGTGTTATTGCTGGTGCTCATCTTTGTCGGTATCGAAGTGAATGGGTCTACCCGCTGGTTTTCTGTTGCTGGATTTCGCTTTCAGCCGGCTGAATTCGCCAAAATTGCGATCGTGCTGTACACCGCAAGCTATTTGACACGTAGGCAAGCTGAGATTAAAAAATTCTCTAAAGGCATTGTCAATATTGCCATCGTCGTCGCCGTTATAGGCTGCTTGCTGTTGATGCAGCCGGACTTTGGTAGCTTTGTGGTGATGACCGCCACGGTCGGGCTGATGATGTTTCTTGGAGGCATTCGTGTTTCGCATACGTTGCTGTGTTTAGCCGTGGTTGGTATAGCGATGTTTTTTATGATTAGCCTGTCGCCATATCGAATGGAACGCTTCATCGCGTATCTGGATCCGTGGGCTGATCCTTATGGAGCTGGTTTCCAATTGACGCAAGCGTTAATAGCGGTCGGTCGTGGTGAGATTTTTGGTGTCGGGCTCGGAGCGAGCATTCAAAAGCTCTACTATTTGCCACATGCGAATAACGATTTTATTCTGGCGGTGATAGCCGAAGAGCTGGGATTAGTCGGGATTATTTTAGTGGTCGGCTTGTACGGTGTACTGTTGCAACGGGCTTTAATGATTTCGCGGGTTGCCGAATTAGTGGGCCGAGTCTACGCCGCGCGACTGGCGCAAGGTGTCGGCTTTTTGTTGGTCTTTCAAGCAGTAATTAATATTGGTGTGAACTTAGGCGTGTTACCGACTAAGGGGCTGACCTTGCCGTTTATTAGTTACGGTGGCAGCAGCATGTTGGTGTGTTGCATTGCTATGGGGCTTCTCTTTGGTGTCGATCGACAGAATCGTACCGGCGAGTTGAAAAAGGGCGGTGTCCAATGATGCGCGCTCCGAGATTATTGGTTATGGCTGGCGGTACGGGTGGACATGTTTATCCAGCGCTGGCGGTTGCGAATACGTTGCGTGAAACGGGCGTAGATGTGACTTGGCTAGGTACCCGTCTAGGTCTAGAGGCGAAAGTAATACCGGAAAATGCGATCCCGATTGAATGGATTAGCGTTGAGGGCCTGCGTGGTCGCCGTACGCTGAGTCTGGTGTTGGCACCGTTTAAACTGTTGCGTGCTATGTGGCAAAGTATGCGTGTAATTCGCCGAGTAGAGCCTGATTGTATTTTGGGAATGGGCGGATTTGTGTCAGGTCCCGGCGGTATTGTCGCGCGACTTATGCGAAAGCCATTAGTGGTTCATGAGCAAAACGCGGTGGCTGGATTGACCAATAAGTATTTGGCTAAGGTAGCGTCGCGCGTCATAACCGGTTTTCCGAATGTGGCTGGCTTGCCTGCTGGCGCGTTGTGGGTCGGTAATCCAGTTCGTAAAGAGATAGAGCGCGCGACTATCGAAACGCGTAGTGACGCTGAGCCGTTGCGCGTATTGATTATTGGCGGTAGCCAAGGGGCGCATACCTTTAATACCAAACTACCGGAGGTTTTCACTAAGCTCGATGGTGCGGTGGTGGAGATCTGGCACCAGACAGGTCGCGATCAAGGTGACGCCGTTGAAAAGCGCTATCGTGAGTTCGGCGTGCATGTAAAAGTAACGGAGTTTATCGATGATATGGCTGCCGCGTATCAATGGAGTGATCTGTTGATATGCCGAGCTGGTGCGATGACGATTGCCGAGTGCTGTGCCGCAGGGAGGCCCGCGCTATTGATTCCCTATCCATTTTCAGCTGGCGACCACCAGCGTAAAAATGCCGAAGCTATGGTAGCTGTCGGTGGTGCAAAGGTGCTGGATAATCAGCAGGTTGAGCAAGCCATTATGGTGTCTGAGTTAAATTCAATGTTAGCCGATAAAGCGCAGTTGCATGCGATGGGCGAGCGTGCGCGCAAATTACACAAGCCCAATGCCTTGAACGATGTGGCCGATGTCTGTCGGGAGTATCTAAATGCGTGATCGGGTAAAAAACATTCATTTTGTTGGTGTTGGTGGCAGCGGCATGTCGGGTATTGCCGAGGTGCTGGTTAACTCTGGGTATCACGTAAGTGGTTCCGATATCGTCGATGGTCCGGTCGCTCAGCGCTTGCGCAGTGCGGGAATCGAGGTAGTAATTGGGCATCACGTTGACAACATTAAGCAGCGCGACGTGGTGGTGGTGTCATCCGCAATTGATCCGACTAATCCTGAGGTAAGTGGTGCCATTAAAGCAGGTATACCGGTGATCCCTCGCGCCGAGATGCTGGGCGAGTTGATGCGATTTCAACAAGGAATCGCGGTGGCCGGAACGCATGGTAAGACCACCACGACCAGCTTGGTTTCGGCAATTTTGGTTGCCGGCGGTTTAGATCCTACCTTTGTTGTCGGTGGTTTGATTAATAGTGCTGGCGTGAATGCCAAACTAGGGCAAGGCGACTATTTGGTGGCCGAAGCAGATGAAAGTGATGCGTCCTTTTTGAACTTGAAACCGCAGATGGCCATCGTTACCAATATTGATGAAGATCATATGGTGACCTATCAAGGTGAATTGGAGACACTGAAGAAAACGTTCGTGACGTTTTTGCAGAATTTGCCATTTTATGGCCTTGCCGTGTTATGTGAGGATGACGCAAATGTGCGATCTATCCGCGCGCAAATTCACAAGCCAATGGTGTCTTATGGGTTTGATGAAAATAGCGATTATCGAGCCTACGATGTGACTCAAGATGGCACGTTTATGCAATTCAAGGTTGCACGCCCGAATAATCCGCATGATCTCGCCATTAAGCTTTCAATTCCAGGCAACCACAACGTTCTCAACGCAACAGCGGCCATTGTTATTGCCAGCCATCTAGGCGTGAGTGATGAGGCAATTCAAGCTGGGTTAGAGGGCTTCCAAGGTGTTGGGAGACGGTTTCAAATTTTTGGTGACGTTGATGTTCAAGGTAAAGCGATTACTTTGGTGGACGACTATGCTCATCATCCGGTTGAACTTGCCGCAACGTTATCCGCTGCACGCGGCTGTTGGCCCGATCGACGCATAATTGCGGTGTTTCAGCCGCACCGATATAGCCGTACTAACGACTTGTTCGATGACTTTGTGACGGTGTTAGCTGAGCAGCCAGATCTATTGATTTGTGAGGTTTACCCTGCTGGTGAACAGCCTATCAGTGGGGCAACCGGCCAGGCTTTGTGCCAAGCGATACGGATTCGAGGCGCGAGCCATCCGATTTTTGTCGCGAACATTGATGACCTGCAACATGTTCTAGCGCCGATCGTGAAACACAATGATGTGGTGTTGACGATGGGCGCTGGCACTATTGGTAAGGCCTCTCGACAGCTATTTGATGCCTTGCAGGAAGAGGTAAGCTCATGATCAATAATGCACAAAAATTCGGTAAAGTCGCCGTTCTATTGGGCGGTGTGTCGGCTGAGCGAGAAGTGTCATTAATGAGTGGTGCGGCGGTGCTCGAGGGTCTGTTGCGTCAAGGTGTGGATGCTCACGCGGTTGATGTTGGGCCGCACAATATTGATAGCTTAACGGCTCAAGGCTTTGATCGTGCATTTATCGCACTGCACGGCCGTTGGGGCGAAGACGGCGTTGTGCAAGGAGCGCTGGAATCAATTGCTATGCCGTATACCGGTAGTGGTGTGTTGGGTTGCGCGCTAGCGATGGACAAAGTCCGTAGTAAGCAAATTTGGCAGACCTTGGGTCTGCCGACGGCGGCCTACCGAGTGTTGCGTGACGAATCAGATCTAGACGGCCTAATTGATGAGCTCGGCTTGCCATTGTTTCTCAAGCCGGCTCGCGAAGGGTCTAGCGTCGGGATCGGAAAAGTAATTACCGCCGATCAGCTGTTAGCCGCCTACCAAGCTGCAGCGAAGGTTGGAGATGATGTGCTCGCCGAGCAGTTTATACCTGGTGCTGAATTAACTGTTGCGATTCTTAATCAGCAGGCGTTGCCAATTGTCCAGATGACGACTGATCACGAGTTCTATGATTACGATGCAAAGTACCTTGCTGACGATACTCAATACGTGTGCCCAGCCGAAATTGACGTCGAATTGTCGAATTCAATTAGCCAATTGGCTTTGCGAGCATTTGCGGCTCTGGATTGCCGAGTTTGGGGGCGAGTCGACATCATGTTGGACGCTAATCAGCAGCCGATTTTACTCGAAGCCAATACTGTGCCAGGCATGACTAGTCACAGCTTAGTACCGATGGCCGCCGCCGCGCGTGGTATTTCGTTCGATCAATTGGTACTTACTATACTGCAAACGACTTTAGATGACGGAGGGCGCCATGAATAAACAGCGAGCCTTTGCATCGCAAGAGAAAGAATTTCAGGCTCAGCGTTTCACGCGCGTCATGCGAGCTTTGTTATTGACAATAGCAACACTATTGACCTTTGTGACTGTGGGCTTATTGGCTGCAGATCAACTGTATAGGCCTGACACCTTTGTGATAAGCCAACTCAAGATAAAAGGTACGTTTCGCCATCTCGAGCCAGAACAAGTGCGCGAAACTTTGACTGAAGGTGAGTTGGGTAATTTCTTTTCAGTTGATTTGCCGGCGATTAAACAAAAAGTTGAGAGCATCCCTTGGGTGCAGCGTGTTGACGTTCGTAGAGAGTGGCCAAACACACTCGAGTTATTTGTTGTGGAGCACCGCCCTGTGATGCGCTGGGGGCGCGATAAGTGGGTAAGTTCTGCTGGTGAGGTAATTGCATTGCCGGCGTCGATTGAGTTGGACAAGGCGATTGAATTGAACGGTCAAGAGGCTGACGCAAAACGCTTGTTACAAGCAGCGTTTAATTGGCGAAAACGACTAGCAAAAAGCGATTTGGTGCTGTCTTCAGTAAGCCTGAGTGCTAGCCAAGCCTGGAGCTTAGGTATCTATTTTCCTGAACGTGACAATACGTTTGAGTTGCGACTTGGGCGTCGTGATATCGAGCTTCGTTTGGCACGTTTTGAAAGTCTTTTTGCACAGCAATTTAGACACGCAGACTCTCTTTTGGAACGCGTCGACGCACGTTATCCAAACGGTTTGGCGGTGCTTGCTAAGAATACGCCGCAAGTTTCCGTTTCGAGCGTCGCTGCGGTCACTCACTGAATGCCAAAGGTAGAACAGTAATGAGCAAGAAAAACGAAAGCAAATTGATTGTCGGTTTGGATATAGGCACCTCCAAAGTGTTGGCAATTGTTGGTGAAGTTAATGCAGCCGGAGATGTCGAGATAATTGGCTACGGGCACCATCCTGCCACCGGTATGCGAAAAGGTGTGGTGGCCAATATCGAAGAAACCGTAACGGCGATTCAGCGTGCAGTTGAAGAGGCCGAGTTGATGGCTGGCTGCCAAATATATTCTGTGTATGCAGGAATCGCTGGAGCACATATTAATAGCTTTAATTCGCACGGCGTCGTAGCGGTGCGTGATAGTGAGGTCGATGCTAATGATGTTGAGCGGGTAATCGAATCAGCAAAAGCGGTCGCTATTCCCAATGATCAATCGATTCTGCATGTACTGCCGCAAGAATTCATTATTGATGGTCAAGAAGGGATACGGCACCCGATTGGCATGAACGGTATTCGACTCGAAGCCAATTTACATATGGTGACGGCATCTGTTAGCTCTGAGAAAAATATTGAAAAGTGTATCCGCCGCTGCGGTCTTGAAGTGGATGACATCATTCTTGAGCAATTAGCGTCGTGTGAATCGGTGCTTACCAACGACGAGAAAGAGTTAGGTGTTTGCCTAGTCGATATTGGCGGTGGTACCACCGATATTGCGGTCTATGCTGAAGGCGCGGTGCGACATACGGCGGTAATCCCGGTGGCTGGTGATCAGATCACTAATGACATCGCGATTGCTTTAAGAACGCCGACCGCCTCAGCTGAAGACCTTAAGCGGCGTTATGCCTGCGCATTACGTCAGCTTGCACCGTCGGATGAAAGCATTGAAGTGCAAACCGTTGGTGATCGGCCTGCTCGAAAATTGTCTAAGCAAACTCTTGCTGAGGTGGTTGAACCGCGCGTCGAAGAGCTATTTGAGTTGATCAAAGTCGACCTGCGTCGCAATGGCTTTGAGCACATGATCCGATCTGGTGTGGTATTGACCGGAGGAAGTTCGAAGATGGAAGGCATGATCGAGTTGGCGGAAGAAATTTTTCACTTGCCGGTCCGTTTGGGCACGCCGAAATACTTAGGTGGCTTAAGTGAGGTGGTTAAGAATCCAATTTATTCGACTGGAGTGGGGCTAGTTTTATTTGGTCATCGCAACCAGTCTGAGCCGAAAAAAACGGCCAAATCTGAATCTAAAGTCAGTGTTTTGACAGAACGTGTCAAGCATTGGTTTCAAGGTAATTTTTAAGTGAAGTAGTTGGAAAAAAATGCGGTAGTGATCAGCCGTCAACCATGTTGCTGATCTTACTAACTTGATTTCTATATTTTAATAACGGGAGTAACACATGTTTGAATTATTAGACACCGTAGACCAGCAGGCGATTATTAAAGTCGTCGGCGTTGGTGGTGGTGGCGGAAACGCCGTAAATTATATGCAGCAAGCCAACATTGAAGGCGTTGAGTTTATTAACGCCAATACCGATGTACAGGCATTGCAGGGCTCAGAGTGCGGAACCATTTTGCAGTTGGGCGCGAACCTAACTAAAGGTTTGGGTGCTGGTGCGGATCCTGATGTCGGTCGTCAAGCGGCGATCGAAGATCGTGATCGCATTGCCGAATCATTGGCAGGAGCTGATATGGTGTTTATCACCGCCGGTATGGGTGGCGGCACGGGTACCGGAGCCGCACCTGTGATTGCTGAAATAGCTCGAGATATCGGTGCGCTGACGGTTGCCGTCGTGACGCGACCATTTGGGTTTGAAGGTCAGCGGCGATCTAAGTTAGCGGATCAAGGTCTTAAGTTGCTTAAGGATTCTGTTGACTCGTTGATCACTATTCCGAATGAGAAACTGTTAGAAGTGATGGGCAAAGAAGCCTCTTTGCAAGATGCCTTTGCGATGGCCAATGATGTCTTGCGTAACGCAGTACAAGGTATCTCTGAACTGATCACTAGCCCTGGTTTAATTAACGTCGACTTTGCTGACGTCAAAACTGTGATGTCCGAGATGGGGCAGGCGATGATGGGGTCGGCTTCGGCAAGTGGTGCGACTCGTGCTTCTGAAGCCGCTCGTAATGCGTTGTCTAGCCCACTGTTAGAAGATACGAATATCCGTGGTGCGAAAGGCATTTTGGTTAACGTAACCGCTGGGCCGAACTTGTCGATTGGTGAGTTTGGGGAAGTTGGTGCAATGATTCGCGATATGGCGTCGGATGATGCAACTGTGGTGATTGGTACCTCTATTGACCCAGAAATGAAGGACGAATTGCGTGTAACCATGGTGGCAACCGGTATTCTAGACGGGTCTGCGCAAGTTTCTAATCGTAAAATGGAAGTCGTTGAGCCTATTGCCAGAGCTGTTGGAAGTAGTTATGAGCAAGTGCACGAGCATGATTCTCAAGCAGAACCGCAATTGGTAACGCGACGTCGAGGCCTTGGTTCAAGTGAGTTGCCGCTGTTTGATACTGAAGGTGAGTCAGGCCTCGATGTGCCGACTTTTCTACGACGTCAAGCTGACTAATTTTGGTTCATTTGTAGCCAAAGCTGAGAGCGATGTTAGTTGAGTACGATGCTGGTGGCCTAAGGGGCGCATTAGTTGAGCAACTGAGCGTAAGATTGGGCGCATTAATACTGTGTCGCAAACCTACACAATTTCTCCCGTTTCGTGTAGGATTTGCGGCTTGGTTGATTTATGCTGGACTTTAGGCTCTTAAATGCGTTTAAATCCAAATTATTTGCATATTTATGACCACCATAATGACTCAAAAATTTGCGCATCAGTCTTTGTTGATTTGAATAATTGCCGCTAGAGACATGCAGTTTTGTTGAAACTCGATAGTTTTGATTCTCTTGTTCTCGGTGGCTCGTTTGAATATTAACTTGGGTAGCTAATTAAATGACGGACGCAGGTAAATGAAAAACGACATAAAGCATGATCAATCAACGTACTCTTAAAAACGTTATCCGGGCAACTGGTGTGGGGTTGCACACTGGTGAAAAGGTATATTTAACCTTACGGCCTGCAGCAGTAGACACCGGAATTGTTTTCCGACGCGTGGATTTAGATCCCGTGGTTGAACTGCACGCTAAGCCGAATAAAGTTGGCGATACGCGTCTCTCAACGGCACTAACGGAGGGCGGTGCAACGGTTTCTACTGTTGAGCACCTGATGTCTGCGTTGGCCGGTTTAGGTATCGATAATGTGTACGTCGAGCTCACCTCTCCCGAAGTGCCGATTATGGATGGCAGTGCGGCTCCCTTTGTATTCCTGATCCAGTCCGCTGGTGTTGTCGAACAAAGTGCTGCTAAGAAGTTCATCCGTGTTAAGAAGCCAATAATGGTTGAAGACGGAGACAAGTGGGCTAAATTTGAGCCGTTCGAAGGCTTCAAAGTGTCTTTTTCCATCAATTTTGATCATCCAATCTTCGCCAAGTCCCCGCAGCAAGCCACCGTCGATTTTTCCACGACATCATTCGTTAAAGAAGTAAGCCGAGCGCGAACTTTTGGGTTTATGCATGAAGTTGAGGCGTTGCGAGAAGCTGGCTTGGCGCTGGGCGGTAGTCATGACAATGCAATTGTCATGGACTCCTATACCATCTTAAACGACGACGGTCTTCGATACGAAGATGAATTCGTCAAACATAAAATTCTCGATGCAATTGGCGATCTCTATTTGTTAGGGCACCAATTGGTCGGTGAATTCAGCGCGTATAAATCAGGTCATGCGCTGAATAATAAATTAGTCTGTGCGTTAATGGCTCAACCAGATGCATGGGAATTGGTCACGTATGATGACCCGGCCGAGGCTCCAATTGCATTTATGCATTTGGCCAACGCTTGATAAATAGCTAAATAATAATAAAAAGAAGAGAATTGACGGTAATCTGGCGTCATTTGAACCGATTCAGGCATTGGTGTCTGATCACTCTATGGTTGGTACTTTGATTTGAAGCTATTGCTTCTTCAGTGTGTCGGCTAGTCGCGCTAGCGCTGCTGAGAGTGGTTCGTGTTTGATACGACGTTGGACTGACTCGATCGAATCGATAGAGGCCGTTTGCGGTTTTTCACGGTAAGTAAGTTTTTGGCTTAGGATCGGAATCTGGGAGTTTGTCTCATCTGTTGCGAGAGAGCTGTCCAGTTGTGGTTTTGGCGCCATACGTACTCGGATTTGACGAAGTTGATTGAATCCGGCGCGATGCAGTGTTTCTAAGAGACTCACTCGTTGGTGTTTCAGTAAGGTAGCTGTGTTCAAGTTACCGCACATTAACACCAAGATGTCGTGGTCTTGTATGGAAAGCTCGGTATCTTGTGCGGCTGAAAAATGGCGACTGCCCTTTTGTGAACGCTGTTGTTCACACCATTCAAACCAGACTGGTGTGAGTTTGAGGGTAAGCTGCTGTGATGCATTAAGTTGGCGGTGAAACGGCAGCTTTTGCACGATTGACGCAAGATTCAAAGAGCGGTGTTGAGTGCCGGTTCGGTTTGATTTGCTTGATGGTGGCTTTGGTTTAGTCATGACGTGAGTTTAGCGGCTTTACGGAGTTGATGTTGCGGGTTTTTCGGTGCGGCGGCAGGTTTGTCCACTCCTAGAAACAGCCATATACAGTTAAATATTATTGGGTTTATTTTGAAAGTAATTTTAATCAAAGATGACGCTGGACGAAATGGTGCGGTGTGTTGGTCGGGCCAAAGACTTCTGCTACTGGGCGCTCTGCTGATGGTGGCATTGCCGATCGGATTGGGGCTAGGTAGCTATTTGATCGTTTCCAAAATCGACCGCTCGTTGAATCCTTTTGTCGACCCCGAGTATCGCATTGCGGTCGAAAGTCGAGTTAATGAACAGCAGGAAGAAATGCTTAAAACGCGTGAATATGTTCGCCAACATATGGACGTTCTAGGTAGTCGAATTGGTAGTTTGCAGGCTCAAGTGTCTAGAATTAAAGCCGTTGAAATGCGGATATCTGAAGTCTCAGGTATCAATTTAAACGACTTTGAGTTCGAGCAAGATCCGCCAATTGGTGGTGCTCAAGCGGTTGAAACCGACTCAGAAGAAGTGGATATCGAGAATGCTATAGAGGAAATAGAAAAAGAGTTGGCCATTCGTGAATCGGAAATTGCGGCGGTTGACTTTTTGTTGTCTCGAAATACGCTCGAGTCGCAGCAAACCCCAGCTGGTTGGCCAGTTGAGGGGGGATGGATTTCATCGAACTTTGGTTCTCGCATGCATCCTATGACTGGCAAGAAGCAATTTCATCGAGGAGTGGATATTCCTGGTAAGTTAGGCGCTAAAATTGTCGCCGTTGCTGATGGTGTTGTTACTCGCTCAGAGAAAAATGGAAATTACGGATGGATGGTCGAAGTTGATCACGGCGACAGTTACACCACTTTATACGGCCACAACCGTAAGAATCTTGTTAAGACTGGTGAGACTGTGGTCAAAGGTCAAGAGATCGCCGAAATAGGCTCGACTGGCCGCTCGACAGGACCACACGTGCATTTTGAAGTGGCAAAAAGTAATCAAAATATAAATCCGGTTAAGTACTTGTATAAAAAGTCTTAAGATCAATCGTTGCTTGATTTGGCGGCTATGTCGCCAAACTACGGCGATTTTTAGACTCTTGTTTAGTAAGGTTTGCTCAAGCCTTCGGCACGTAACGTTTATAATTAGGTAAAACCCGCAAAATCATCAGATTTTGCGTCTTGGAATTTTGCTTTAAAACCTTATACTTGTTAACTACCAAGCGCACTAGCGCGTTCACCACGAATTTTGTGTCAAGCTCAGTACCTATCACAAACTTAAAAACAATCACCTAGGTTCCCTCCTGTGTTAAAGAAAATATTCGGCAGCCGCAACGATCGGCTGGTTCGACAAATGTCGAAACGCGTTAAGAAAATCAATGATTTAGAGCCAGAGGTGCAAGCGCTAAGCGACGAGCAATTAAAGTCAAAAACTCAAGAGTTCCGTGATCGCTTAAGTGCTGGCGAGACCTTGGATGACTTGCTGAATGAAGCGTTTGCGGTGGTTCGTGAGGCGTCGGTCCGTGCGCTGGGTATGCGTCACTATGATGTTCAGATGATCGGCGGTATGGTGCTGCACGAAGGCCGTATTTCTGAGATGCGCACTGGTGAGGGTAAGACTTTAATGGCTACCTTGGCTGCGTATTTGAACGCGCTTAGTGGCAGTGTGCATGTGGTTACTGTTAACGATTACCTTGCTGCTCGAGACGCTGAGTGGATGGCTAAGGTTTATAATTACATGGGGCTTACAGTCGGTGTAATTCGTTCAGGCCAGGCAACCGCCGAAAAACGCGAAGCGTATGCAAATGACATTGTGTACGGAACCAATAATGAATTTGGCTTCGATTATTTGCGCGACAATATGGCGTTTTCTGCCGATCAAAAAACACAAGGGGATCTTAGCTTTGCGATTGTCGATGAAGTCGACTCGATTCTCATCGATGAAGCTAGAACACCGCTGATTATCTCTGGCCCAGCTGATACGGCCGCTGAGGTTTACAGTAAGATCGATGTAATTGTGCCTCAGTTGGTTCGCCAAGAGGAAGAAGATGGCGCTGGCGACTACACCGTTGATGAGAAGTCTAAGCAGGCTTACTTAACCGAAGCAGGTCATGAAAAAGCTGAGCAGCTGATGGTTCGTATCGGTTTGCTAGACGAAGATTCGAGTCTTTATGACATTGGCAGTATTTCGTTATTGCACCACCTTTATGCCGCAATTCGCGCGCACACCTTGTTCAACCGCGATGTTGACTACGTTTTAGAAGACAATCAAATCGTAATTGTTGACGAATTTACCGGTCGTAAAATGCCGGGTCGTCGTTGGTCTGATGGCCTACATCAGGCGATTGAGGCAAAAGAAAAAGTGGCTATTCAGCGCGAGAATCAAACTCTCGCGTCGATCACCTTTCAGAACTACTTCCGCTTATACAATAAATTATCGGGTATGACTGGTACCGCTGATACTGAAGCGGTCGAATTTATGGAGATTTATGGCCTTGAAGTCGTGGTCATTCCAACTCATAAGGAAATGGTGCGTTTGGATCAACCTGACGTCATTTTTCGCACGATGCAAGAAAAATTTAATTCGATTGTGGAAGATGTCCGTGAGCGAAATGCCGCAGAACAACCGGTTTTGCTCGGCACGGCATCGATCGAAGTGTCTGAATTACTGTCTCGTGAATTTACTAAACACAAGATAAAGCATGAAGTGCTCAACGCTAAGCAGCATGAGCGTGAAGCGACAATTATCGCCACCGCAGGACGACCTGGCGCGGTTACCATTGCTACTAATATGGCGGGTCGCGGCACGGATATTGTGTTGGGCGGCAATCTTGAACTGCGTCTCGAGGGAATTACCGATCCAGCGCAGATAGAGCAGATTAAGCAAGATTGGCAGAAGGATCATCAGAAAGTGCTGGATAAAGGTGGTCTATATGTCATCGGTACCGAGCGACACGAATCACGACGCATCGATAACCAGTTGCGAGGCCGCTCGGGTCGACAAGGAGATGCGGGCGAAACTCGCTTCTACTTGTCAATGGATGATTCTCTGATGCGGATTTTTGGTTCGGAACGAATCTCAAATATGATGCAGCGTGTTGGCATGGAAGAAGGCGAGGCGATTGAAAGCCGTTTGGTGTCACGGGTTATCGAAAATGCTCAGCGGAAGGTCGAAGGTCACAACTTTGATATTCGTAAGCAATTACTCGAATACGATGATGTATCAAACGAGCAACGTAAACTGGTTTACTCTGAACGTAATGAGTTGATGGAAACCGAAGACGTATCGGACAATATTCAAGCTATGCGTGAGGAAGTGGTAGACCTTGTGGTGGATCGAAGTATTCCTCCACAAAGCCTGCCAGAACAGTGGGACATCGATCAATTAGAGGATGACCTGCGACTGGAATTTGGCGTAACTTTGCCAGTTTCAACTTGGTTGGAAGAAGATAAGCGTTTGTATGAAGAGACGTTGCGCGATCGCATTTTAGAGAACGTTGAAAAGGCATACCAAGAAAAAGAAACCCAGTATGGGCCTGAAATCATCCGTCATCTAGAGAAGGTGATCATGCTTCAGACGCTCGATACGCAGTGGAAAGAGCATCTTGCTGAGATGGATTACTTGCGCCAGGGTATCGGTTTACGTGGTTATGCCCAGAAGAACCCAAAGCAGGAATATAAGCGAGAAGCTTTCGAAATGTTCACGGCGATGTTGGACCGCGTGAAGATGGAGGTCGTGACTATTTTAGCCAAAGTGCAATTGCGCGAAGAGTCTGAGGTCGGTGAACTCGAACGGCGTCAGCAAGAGGCGTCACAGCGCGATCTCGAAATGCGCCATGCAGATGCGTCTGCGCCAGAGGCTGAAGCTGATCCAGCAGCCGAGTCCGCGCCGTTTATCCGCCAACAACCAAAAGTTGGTCGAAATGAGCCATGTCCCTGTGGGTCTGGCAAAAAATACAAACAATGTCATGGCAAGCTTAGTTAGTTGCGTGCACCTATAAGAGATTAGATCATGGCTGTAGGTTTAAGCCCGCCGGGCAAATTGTTCCCAGTTTCAGGTGTTACTTTGGGCGTCGTGTCCGCGGGTATTCGTTATCAAAATCGGAATGATCTGTTATTGATTGAGGTAAACGAAGGCACTACTGCGGCGGCGGTATTTACCCAGAATAAGTGTTGCGCTGCGCCGGTTTTGGTGGCTCAGCAGCATATGCAGCAGGCACCGGTTCGAGCGTTGTTGATCAACTCTGGCAATGCCAATGCTGTTACCGGAGAGCTTGGTGTAAATAATGCGGTTGGCAGTTGCGCCGCAGTAGCTGAACAGCTAGGTGTGGATGCCAATCAGGTCTTGCCATTCTCTACTGGTGTGATTGGTGAGCAGCTCAATATGACTGCGTTGTATGATGGAATTAAGTCGGTTGTTAGCGACATGCAGGAAGACAATTGGTTGGTCGCCGCTGAAGCGATTATGACAACCGATACTGTCGCTAAAGCGACATCACGTAGAATTGAAGTGGATGGCCAGCAAATAACGATTACCGGAATTGCCAAGGGGTCAGGCATGATTTGCCCCAATATGGCGACCATGCTGGCGTATGTTGCGACCGATGCTGGTATTGATCAGGCGGTGTTGGAGTCCTTCACACGACGTGCTGTGGCAGCGAGTTTTAATCGTATTACCGTGGATAGTGACACATCGACCAACGACGCGCTTGCGGTGTTAGCGACGGGTCGTTCTTCTTTGCAGATAAATGCGGTTGATGATGCTGCCGCCGAGCCATTCTATTGCGCGCTGGAGTCAGTGCTCATTGAACTGGCAACCGCGATCATTCGCGATGGTGAAGGCGCTACTAAATTTGTGCGTATTAATGTTACTGGCGCCTATTCTGAAAAGGATGCCCGCGCGGTCGCATTGTCAATTGCTCATTCGCCGTTAGTTAAAACGGCGTTGTTTGCCAGTGACCCTAATTGGGGGCGAATTTTAATGGCCTTAGGGAAGTCGCCAATCGGTCGATTAGATATGTCGAAAGTGGACATCAATATTGGTGGTGTGTCATTGATTGAGCAAGGCGAGCCAGCCCAGAGCTACACGGAGTCGCAAGGTAAAGCTGTATTTGAGCAGCCGGAAATTACGATTACTATCGACCTCAATGCTGGGGATGTGGATGACCATGTCTGGACCACCGATTTGTCACATGATTATGTGTCTATTAATGCGGACTATCGTAGCTAGTCAGTGCTATGAATCGTATTGTCGTTGCTGTTGGAATCGTTTATGACGAGCTAGGCCGATTGCTCGTAGGTCAACGAGTGGTGCGCGACCGGTACTTCAATAAATGGGAGTTTCCTGGTGGCAAGCTCGAGGACGGTGAGTCGGTGGAGCAAGCTCTTGTCAGGGAGTTTCAAGAAGAGGTCGGAATCCAAATAACGGCCAGCGAGCCGCTGATTGAAGTTAACCATGAATACCCCGACCGCAGCGTTAGATTGTTAGTTCGGACCGTTTTATCATATCAAGGGCAAGTTCGCTCGTTGGAAGGGCAGGCGCTTGCATGGGTTACCTTGGATGAGCTTGATGAGCTCGATTTTTTACAAGGCAATCAAGCGATTATTGATGCCTTACGCGGCGTCTGAGCTAATCTAAAGGCGCTTGGTGTCGTTCTGTTGGCTCAGCGTTAGATACTGATGGTGAAGCCGCTCTGTGGCTTGTCTTGCTGCAGCAAGGGTTGAGTTATTCTCGATCACATCATCGGCAAAGGCGAGTCGCTCAGTGTCAGACAGTTGGCTCGCCATAATTCGTTCAATTTCTTCGTGAGATAAGCCGCTGCGCGACTGTACTCGCCGAATCTTCGTTTCGTGGTCAGCGGTGACTACTAACACTCTGTTCATAATCTTGCCAAATTCAGATGTGCTGGTGAGTAACGGCACCACAACGACACAATACGAGAATTCGACCAACTGTATTTCTTGTAGCGTCGCGATGCGAATCGCCGGATGTGTGATCGCGTCTAGTTTGGCTTTGGTTTGGTCAGACTTGAAAGCTCGTTGACGTAGTTCGTTGCGGTTTAGTGAGCCATCTTCGAGCAGGATTTCATTACCAAAAAACTCCACTAGCGCGGAAAGGGCGGGCTGCCCGGGCTGAACTACTTGTCGAGCAATTACATCCGTGTCGATAATTGGTACGCCTAGGCTGCCTAAGTGGTCTGAAACCACCGTTTTGCCGCTTCCTATGCCACCAGTGAGTCCAACGGTGTAGATCGCCTGCTTGCTCAAGATAGGCCGCTTATGCGTAGATATAGATTATTTAATTGGTCGCCCCAAAGTAACGCGATCCATCCTGCTATGGCGATGTATGGGCCAAAAGGGATAGCGAGCTCGCCGTTCTCCTTTTTGGCAATCATGATCATGACACCGAAAATGCTTCCGAGTAAGGCGGAGATAAGAATGATCTGCGGCAAATATTGCCAGCCGAGCCAAGCACCGAGCATGGCCATCAACTTAAAGTCTCCAAAGCCCATACCTTCTTTGCCGGTTAGGCGCAGGAATACTTGGAACACGATCCAGAAACATAAGTATCCGGCGATAGCGCCGATTACAGCATCACTTGTTTGGCTGAAAACTGGCCATAGACTTAGTCCTAGGCCAAGCCATAAACTGGGTAGCACAATGTCATCGGGCAGTAGTTTGTGGTCGAAGTCGATAAATGATAGTGCGACCAATATCCAGGTCAATAGAACACCGAATGCGGCTTGAACGGACCATCCGAAATGGTATACCACTGCGGCGCTAAGCAGCCCCGTGAGCAACTCAACTAAGGGGTACCGAAGGCTGATGCTGACGCCGCACTGAGCGCACTTGCCGCGTAGCAGTAGGTAGCTGATTAGCGGGATATTCTGCCAAGGTTTAATCGGGGTCTTGCAATGCCCGCAATGTGATGCGGGCTTTGACAGTGTGGCTGGTTCAATTGCATCGTCGGGCGGTAGTTCAAGCCATTCTCTCGACTGCACAGTCCACTGGTATTTCATCATATTCGGCAAGCGATAGATGACAACGTTTAGAAAGCTACCAACCAATAGCCCAAACAATAGGCCGATAGAGGCGAGCGCACTGTGTGGAAGTGCTGATAGCTGTTCTAGCATGACGAACCTTGATGGTTAGAATACAGACGCCATCTTGAATATTGGCATATACATTGCCAATACCATGGTGCCGATAATTCCGCCTAAGACTGCGATCATCAACGGCTCAATAATGCTGCTTAGCGCCTCGACCGCATCGTCAACCTCTCGTTCAAAAAAGTCCGCTACTTTGTCGAGCATAACTTCTAGCTCACCGGACTCCTCACCACTGGCAACCATTTGTAACATCATATTCGGAAACATTTTAGTTTGAGCCATCGAATTTTCTAGTCCGCGGCCAGTGCTGATATCAGCTTTTACATCACTTACAGCTTTTTGATAGACTCGGTTGCCTGTTGCTGCACCAACAGTATCCATGCCATCTACTAATGGAACACCTGCGCCAAATACAATGGATAGAGTTCTTGCAAACCGTGCTAACGAGGACTTTTTTAAGATTGGGCCAAACATTGGCAGTCGGATCAGTAATCTATCTATGGCAAACTTCATTTTTTCAGATCGCTTATAAGCTGCAAAAAATGAGACGAAGCCTCCGGCTACTACAAGTACGAATATCCACCAGTAGCTTTGCATCCATTTGGACATATCTACGATTACTCGGGTCAACGTAGGTAAATCTGCACCTACTCCTTGGAATAAAACCTCGAACTGTGGAATAACGAATAGCAACAGTAAGATTGTGACTAGACATGCAATAAAGAGCACAATGGTTGGATACATCATTGCCGATTTGACTTTGCTTTTGATGGCTTCTAATTTTTCATTGTATGTGGCTACTCGCTCTAGCATTGTGTCTAACTTACCTGACTCTTCCCCGGCTTCAGTTAAGCTAGTGAAAAGCCGATTGAAGTACTTAGGATGCTTTTTTAGGGAGTTGCTGAGAGAGGTGCCTGACTCAACTTCGCGGGCTAGTTCAAGCATTAATTTTTCCATTGCTTGGCTGTCATGGCCCTTGCCGATTCCCCTCAATGTTTGAGCGATGGGTATGCCCGCGCCGATCATTGTCGCCATTTGCCGTGACGCAAATGAAATATCGACTGTTTTGATCGGTCGGCTGCCACTGAATAACGGCTTAGGCTTGCGCCTTATTTTGGTGACGCGAACTCCACGTTGCCGAAGAGTGGCACGTGCCTGAGATAGAGATGGTGCCTCAATGCTTCCACCGGTAGACGCACGTTTTTGGTTAACGCCTTCCCATTCGAATTCAAATACTTTTTTTTGGGTTGTTTTTGCCATAAGAGTTTGTTCTTGCACGCTGAAGCTTTAGTTTGGCTGTTTTGCCTGGAACATCTATAGATGTTGTGCCTTTGCTATTTCGAGTTGTGAGAATAGCGCGGCCTTGATGTTTGGATTACCTATAACTTAACACTAGGCCTACGAATATTATACTAAACTACTGATGTAAAAAGAAAAATATAGTATGAGTATATTATACGTTAGTGACTCGTTCAATTTCTTCAAGTGAGGTCACACCTTCTTTTACTTTGATTAAACCCGATCTTCGGAGGTCGATGGTGCCTTCTTTCTGGGCGGCAACCTCGATATCTTTTTCTGTACATCCTTCCATGATCAAGGTCTTAATATGATCAGATATTGGCATTACCTGAAATACCCCGGCGCGGCCCTTGTATCCTTCTGTGCATGATGGACACCCTTTCAGGTTAGGAGTGAAGGGGGTAAATGTACCGATTTCAGTTTCGGTAAAGCCTGCATCGAGTAGTGCTTTTGGTGGAAGCTCAGTCTCAACGCGGCAATGTTGACACAATTTTCTAACCAAACGTTGCGCAACAATGAGTTGCACAGCTGACGCGACATTAAATGCGGGAACGCCCATATTGAGTAACCGAGTTAAGGTTGCTGGGGCATCGTTGGTATGTAATGTACTTAGAACCATGTGACCAGTTTGCGCTGCTTTAATTGCGATCTCAGCGGTTTCTAAGTCTCGAATCTCGCCCAGCATTAGAATGTCTGGATCCTGCCGCAAAAACGCACGCAGAGCATCAGCAAAACCCATATTGGCTTTTTCGTTAATGTTAACCTGCGTGATGCCCGGTAATTGAATTTCCACTGGGTCCTCAACTGTTGAAATGTTCTTGGTTGGGTCATTCAGCATATTGAGAGCAGAATAGAGCGTCACGGTTTTACCGCTACCCGTTGGGCCAGTAATTAGTACCATGCCATAGGGGCGCTGAACAATGGCCTGATAGAGATCTAATTGCTGTGTAGTAAACCCGAGCGTGGTCAAATCTAAATTTGCCGCGCTGGAGTCAAGAATACGCATAACCACTTTTTCGCCGTATACCGTAGGAAGCGTGTTGACACGAAAATCGTAGGCTTTGGTGCGTGAAATTTTTAACTTGACGCGACCATCTTGAGGTATGCGCCTTTCGGCAATGTCTAGTTTAGCGATGATTTTGATTCGCGCGACGATTCGTGGCGCAATCGAAATGGGTTGCGTGGTGATTTTATGAAGAATGCCGTCGATCCGAAATCGAATTCTTAGTTCTCGTTCAAACGGCTCTATATGAATATCCGAGGTGCCGCGATTGATGGCATCAAGCAAAATTTTATTAACGTATTTAACAACCGGTGCTTCGTTTGGATCAAAATCTAAATCATCTTTAGGTTTGTCGTCACTGTCCTCACCTAAGTCTAGTTCGAGGTCACCTTCACCTAAGAAATCGTCCAAGGTGTCTTGCTGCTCTTCCTGAATTCTACTGATCGCCTTGGAGAGCGATGTCAGCTCAGTTTGGATTGGTAGAATTTGCAACCCGGTGTAGAACTTAATCTCGTCGATTGCCGATTTATTTGTTGGGTCAAACATCGCAACAAATAGATTTTTGCCACGGCGGAATAAGGGCAGCGCCATATGCCGTTCCACAAGTTTCATGTCGACATGATCCATCGGGATTTGCGTTACATCAAACGCATCCATATCAAACAATGGGCTACCGAAACGGTCAGAAAATTGTTTGCTTAGGTCATAGCTTGAGAGAATTCCTCGGTCATTTATTTGAGCGACAATATCTCTAGGTTCCTTATGCTCGACGATGATTTCTTCAATATCGTTGCGGCTAACCAACTCTAGATTGATTAGTGTTTGAGCGAGGGCTGGCAGTGGTTTGTTCATGTTGTAAAGCGATTTCTGTGCTGCTGGCGAGTGGATATAAATATACTCCAATTATCTAGAGTTTGCTCGGAATCTCCGTTGTTGAAGACAAGTGATTGTTTGTGATGGTGTCAAATGTAGGAAGGTTTCCTGCTTAGTTACGCTAATTTTGATGGGAATTATCTCGATTATGCAGGGTGATACTGCGCTAAAATAGCTCAATACTATTTGGATCACACACATTAATGCAGAGTAATGAACGCCCGGCAACGGCAGACGTATTTGGAATCCCCTATGCGATCACTGACTATACTGACGCGGCCAAGCGTGTTGTAACGCATGCGGTGGCTCGAACCAGTTTTTCTGTGTTTGCTTTGCCAGTGCATGGTGTGGTGGAGCGTCGTCGCGATGCAGAGTTCGCCGCCGCCATCGACTCTGCAAGTCTGGTTGTTCCAGATGGCCAGCCTATTCGGTGGGTGATGAATTGGTTGCATGGTGCGGGGTTAACGGATCGTGTGTATGGGCCGACTCTGTTGCATCATGTGCTGGCATCCCCACGTGAAACAGAGTTTAGGGTTTTTGTTTATGGCGGTAGAACGATCGAGGTACAACAAGCCTTTGTGCGGCACATCGAGCAACAATATCCGCACGTCGTGGTTTGTGGAGCCTATCGTGAGGAGCGTCCAGATGTGCAGACGTTATCGGCTGCGATAGTACAGGACACCAAGCCGAATTTAGTTGTCGTGGGGCTTGGTTGCCCCAAGCAAGAGAAATGGATTGCCACCAACCAGAATCAAATTGACGCGGCGTTAATGGGGGTTGGAGCAGCCTTTAGTTTTTTTTCAGGAGACCAACAGTCGGCACCACAATGGATGCAGGATCGCGGTCTTGAGTGGTTATATCGGCTGATAAAAGAACCGAAGCGATTGTGGCGCCGTTATTTTTATACGAATACAGTATTCATTATTCTTGTTTTTAAAGCGTTCGCTAATAGGGCTATACTCAAATTGATCAGATAGCTAGGTTGGTTGGCCACAGCTTAGATACGTTGACGCCGACGTACCTATTCGTGTAGGTTGGCACACATATAAGAACCCTAATTATTCAACTCATGTTTGCAAAGAAATCGATACTTATTACCGGCGGTACGGGGTCCTTTGGAATTGCGTTTACCCGTGAGCTTCTCAGTCGGTATCCGGACGTGCGCCGTGTCGTTATTTTTTCTCGTGACGAATTGAAGCAATATGAGATGGCTCAGGAGTTTCCTAACACTGAGTGGCCACAAATAAGGTTCTTTATCGGTGATGTAAGAGATAAAGAACGCCTACAAAGAGCTCTTCAAGGGATTGATACCGTGGTTCATGCTGCGGCGCTGAAGCAAGTGCCGGCAGCGGAATATAATCCATTTGAGTGCATTAAAACAAATGTGTTAGGCGCGCAAAATCTAATCGAGGCTTGTCTAGACACTGAGGTTGAGAATGTGGTCGCTTTGTCGACCGACAAGGCCGCTGCGCCAATCAACTTGTACGGCGCCACTAAGCTGTGTTCCGATAAATTGTTTGTCTCTGCAAATAATATTAAAGGGCGCAAACAAATCAAGTTCAGTGTTGTTCGGTACGGGAATGTGATGGGCAGTAGGGGCTCGGTAATACCTTTCTTTCTAAAGCAGCGGAGTCAGGGTACCCTTACAATCACCGACCCTCAAATGACGCGCTTCAATATCTCTTTGACAGAGGGCGTGGACATGGTGTTTTGGTCGCTTGAAAATGCCTGTGGTGGAGAAGTGTTTGTACCAAAGATACCGTCATACCGTATCACCGATGTTGCTGAAGCGATTGCTCCAGGCATGCAAACCGACGTTGTGGGGATTAGACCTGGTGAAAAATTGCACGAGGAAATGATTACCGAAAGTGATAGTTTGAATACCGCAGATCTTGGTCGCTACTTTGCTATATTGCCGGCCGGCCAAGGTATGTCTTTGCTGGATTATTGCGCTAAACAGGGTGGTGCCCCTGTAGAGCTTGGTTTTAAATATGACAGTGGCGGTAATACTGATTTTTTGAGTGTTGCAGAAATAAGGCAGCTGATTATTGATCATGTCGATTCAGACTTTACGGTTTAACAATTATGGTTAGCTACATACCGTATGGTCGGCAATCGATTAACGATGATGATATACGTGCGGTTACGGATGTTCTTACGTCGGATTTCTTGACCCAAGGTCCTGAAGTGCCGCGTTTTGAGGACGCTGTGCGGCATTTAGTCGATGCGCGGCATGGAGTTGCGGTAAATAGTGCAACTTCGGCGTTACACATTGCTTGTCTTGCGTTAGGCGTTGGGCCAGGCGATAGAGTATGGACCAGCCCAATTACTTTTGTGGCTAGTGCTAATGCAGCTCTGTACTGTGGTGCTGAGATTGACTTTGTCGATATTGATTTAGATACCATCAACATATCGGTTGCCGCTTTGGAGTCTAAACTAAAAATTGCTAAGCAAAGTGGTAACCTTCCGAAGGTTGTTATCGCTGTACACATGTGTGGGCAATCATGTGACATGGAGCGGATTTTCGAGCTAGGGCGTGAGTATGGTTTTAAGATAATTGAAGACGCGTCGCACGCTATCGGAGGTTATTATCAAAACCGCCCTATTGGTAACTGTCGTTATAGCGATATCTGCGTTTTTAGTTTTCACCCAGTGAAAATCATCACCACTGGCGAAGGAGGTATGGCACTTACCAATGACGATAAATTGGCTCGCAGAATGGAGCTTCTCCGCTCTCATGGTGTCACTCGAGAAGAGTCTGAAATGATTGATCAAAGTGATGGTGACTGGTTTTACCAGCAGATCGATTTAGGATTCAATTATAGAATGACTGATCTGCAGGCGGCGTTAGGGAGAAGCCAACTAAATAGATTAAGCTCTTTTGTTAAAGAGCGGCGTAATCAAGCGCTGCGTTACGAAGGTTTGCTTAAAAATAGTTCGATCCAGCTTCCGTTTGAAAGTGAGCACTGCCATAGTAGCTATCATCTATTTGTGGTTAGACTAAGTATCGATGCTTGTAAGGGACGATCCAAAGTGTTCGAAGATATGCGCAGTGCTAATATTGGTGTAAACGTGCATTATATTCCAGTATACAAGCAGCCTTACTATCGCCGATTAGGGTTTGTAGATAACTATTGTGAAAATGCTGAGTTATATTATTCCCAAGCATTAACTTTGCCTCTTTACCCTAGCTTAAGCATCGCAGATCAAGAGCGTGTAGTACAAGTATTAGAGGAGGCCGTGTTGAAATGAACGTGGCAGTAATTCCAGCGCGTGGCGGGAGCAAGCGAATCCCCAGAAAAAATATTAAGGACTTTCATGGCAAACCTATACTTGCATGGTCAATTAAAGTTGCACTGCAATGTGGTTTGTTTGATCGGGTTTTGGTGTCAACAGATGATGAGGAGATTGCTAGGATTGCTCAACAGTTTGGTGCTGAAGTACCTTTTTTGCGTCCTGATGATCTAGCTGATGATTTTACGACCACTGTTGAAGTGATCGCGCATGCCGCGAGATGGCTAGAGAGTGATGATTCTAAAACTGACACCATCTGTTGTATCTATCCGACTGCGCCATTTCTCGATGTGAGTGATTTAACTACCGCATGGCATCGAATCAGTGCAGGGGGGCACTTGTACGTGGTCTCTGCAACACTGCTTGAAACATCGATTTATCGTTCGTTTGAAACCGGTGTTGACGGGCAAATTGAGTTGGTGTTTCCAGAGCACCTTAGTACCCGAAGTCAAGACCTCCCATTGTCATGGTGTGATGCTGGTATGTTTTACTGGGGTACTAGTGAAGCTTGGCTGGCACGCAAGGGTCTCTTGGAGAGCCATTCAGTGGTAACTCAGATTCCTCGTTGGAGGGTTGTAGACATCGACACCGTTGAAGATTGGGAGCGTGCTGAATTAATGGCTCCTCTAGTGTTTGATCGAATCCATTCTTGTTAACAAACATGCAAGTTGCAATCCGAGCAGACGCCAGTGTGGATACTGGTATCGGCCATATTATGAGAACGCTGGTGCTAGCCAATGAACTGGATCGTCGCGGCGCGGACATAAGCTTTTTTTGTCGACGCATTCCCTGTTACCTCGCAGATAAAATACGTAAGGAAGGTCATCAAGTGTTTATGCTTGGTGGCGGCAGTGATGCGAACATTGACGCGGTCTCACTGCTAGAATTTCCTTGGCTTGGCGTCTCGCAAGAGCAAGATGCACTAGATTTTGAATCAAAGCTTGATCAGGCAAGCTGGGACTGGCTTATCGTAGATCATTACGGGCTTGATCGGAGTTGGGAGTCACTGGTCGATAACTGCTTCCAGCGGAGCTTGGTGATTGATGACCTGGCAAACCGTAACCATCAGTGTGATTTTCTGCTAGATCAGACTTATGCAAGGGAGCCTGCTATGTACGCGCATTTAGTTCAGCCAGATACTGTAATTTTTGTTGGAGCTAACTACGCGTTACTAAGAGATGAATTTCGGGCTATGCGGGACAAGAGTCTTCGGAGCAGAGGTTGTCGAGATTTGCAGCGCATACTTATCATGATGGGTGGTACTGATCCAGGCAATATCGCTGGCCTGGTACTGGCGAATTTGGCGAAGATCAAGGACTGTAAATTTGAGTTTGTCCAACTTGTGGTAGGATCTCAATCGCCTAAGTTGGCTGATTTGAAGATGCAACTGCCGAGTTTGCCATTTGAGACTGAACTACTAATTGATACAGATAATGTTGCTGATCTCTTGTATCGAGCAGATTTGGTAATCGGTGCAGCAGGGAGTTCTGCTTGGGAGCGATGTTGCCTTGGCGTGCCGTCATTGATAGTTGAAGTTGCTGAAAACCAGAAGCAGATAGCATTATCGTTGCATTCGGTTGGGGCTGCATTCAATATGGGCAGTATCGACGATGAAAATTTTTCTATAAAAATGATCGAGAAGTGTTCTGAGCTGTTTCATGACCCTGCCATGCTTAAAGCTATGAGTGACAAAGCAGCGGAGATTACGAGAGGTGATGGCGCTAAACAAATTGCAAACGCCATGATGAGGTATTCAACGATATGAATGTTACGATTCTTTGCTCTTCGGCTGAGCATCCGGTGATGCCCTACCTTGTCGATTTCGCGCGAAGTAATTTAGCTACCCATTCTGTGTCTATAATTACTAATATCGAAGATTTAAGCGAGGGTGATATCCTGTTTTTGGTTTCATGTTCCGAAGTAGTGCCTTGTGCGGTGCGAGAAAAATATAGCGCCGCTATTGTGCTGCACGCTAGTGCATTGCCTGAAGGGCGGGGTTGGAGTCCACATGTTTGGGCGTTGCTAGAGGGCCGGGATACGCTCACCGTTAGTGCAATAAACGCGGAAGACATAGTCGATACTGGAGATATTTGGGCGCAGGAAGAGGTGGTGATCCCCAGGACGGCTCTTTATGACGAAGTTAATTCGATAATTTTTACTACTGAAATTAAATTGATGCAGTTTGTTTTAGATAATATGGATCATATTGAGCCAGCGCCCCAGGCAGATAGCGGTACCTCATCTTACTACCGGCGCAGGACTCCAGCGGATAGTGAGCTAAATCCCAATGACACCCTTGAAGCGAATTTCGACTTGTTGCGAGTTTGTGATCCTGTTCGGTATCCAGCGTTTTTTCGTTTACGAGGCAAGGTATATAAATTAAGTCTAGAAAGAATGGAAGAGATCAATAATGATTAAAATCGGACAATCTGTAATCGATGAGGGTTCTCGGCCATATGTCATTGCTGAGATGTCTGCAAATCACAATGGCAAGATAGAAAATGCGTTTGAAATTATTCGGCAGGCTAAGTTAGCAGGTGCTGATGCGGTAAAGATTCAAACCTATCGACCTGACACCATAACACTTGATAGTTCACTTCCCGATTTCCAGATTACAGAAGGGCTATGGAGTGGGAAAACCCTCTATGAACTATATGAATGGGCGCATACTCCTTGGGGTTGGCACAAAGAACTTTTCAATAAGGCTAAGGAGTACGACATTACCTTATTTAGTTCACCGTTTGATAATACCGCGGTCGATCTATTAGAGGACTTGGGTGCCCCCGCATATAAAATTGCTTCGTTTGAGGCAGTCGACCACCAACTCATTGAATATGCCGCAAGTACCAGTAAACCATTAATTATATCGACAGGTATGGCGAATGAGACAGAAATTGAAGAGGCTATTGATGTCGCTAAACAGGCAGGATGCACTCAACTTGCGATTTTGCACTGCGTGAGTGGATATCCGGCTCCGGCTGCTGATTATAATTTAAGCACTATCTTAGATATGCGTAATCGTTATGGTGTATTGACCGGTTTATCCGACCATACTCTCTCTAACACAACTGCTTTGGCTAGCGTTGCGTTGGGAGCAAAGATAATTGAAAAACATTTTACTCTTGATAGAAACGGTGGTGGCCCCGACGACAGTTTTTCTATAACTCCTAGTCAGTTGGTCGAGCTTGTCCAAGGGTGTCGTGAGGTCTGGAGCGCAGTAGGCAAACCAAGCTATCATCAAAAGGACAGTGAGAAAGATAATATAAAGTTTAGGCGGTCACTTTACTTCGTAAAGGATGCTTCTGCTGGCACTATTGTTAACGAACAGCATATTCGCAGTGTTCGGCCAGGGTATGGAATTGCGCCGAAGTTCTATAAGGAATTAGTGGGGAAGCGCTTAGTCAAAGATGTGTCGCGCGGTACAAGGGTTGCATGGGATGCCTTCGAGGACTAATTTTAATCCTCAATGAGTAAATTAGACTTCATTCGAAAATCGGCCTTATCGCTGAACTATCTGGGTCTTGTTCTTCGAGGCTTATCTATGTTCAGCAAATTGGTTTTAGTCTTGCTGTTGACCAAATATTCGGGATTGGAACAGCTGGGTATATATGGCTTGTTTGTATCCAGTGTCGCAGTGCTGAACTACTTGCAAGGGTTAGAGTTTTATCGATACACGGCTAGAGAGCTATCCCTCTCAGACCCGGAGCGCAATACTCAGATGATAGTGAATCAATTTGCTATTCATCTGGTGACTTACCTTGTAATTCTCCCAATATCAGTATTTGCATTCTGTGGTAATTTTTTGCCATGGGAGTTGCTTGGTTTCTTTTTGTGGATATCGGTGTGTTCACACATTGGGCAAGAAGCTAATCGATTGCTTATTGTGTTTGGAGGTATAACTCAAGCCTATATTGTATCTTTTGTTGTGCATGGTTTATGGGCATGCATCGCCATAGCTATATTTTTTTACTATCCTGAGCAAGCCAACCTGAGGTCGATTCTTTGGCTTTGGGGCGCGTCATCTTTAGTGGGTGTTGTGTTGGGTGGAGGCTATCTTTCTCAATATATTGTGCTGGGTAGCTTAGTTTTGAAAGTTGATTATGGTTGGGTGGTTCGTGGCCTTAAGGTTTGTGCCAAATTTTTTGTTGCAGTTATGGCTGTGAAGACAATTGAGTTGAGTGATCGATTCTTTTTGCAGTACTACTATGATGAAGCTTTGGTTGGTGTGTATACGATGTTTGGCAGCGTAGCGAAATTGGTTCAGGAATTTGTTTATACGGGCTTGATTGTCACTGTAATACCTTTGTTGCTTAGTCACTATCGTGAAAAAAAATTCGCTGAATACGAAAGGTTGTTGTGGGGGTTACAAAAAAACATTGTCATTTTTTCGCTGTTGATCACGGTCGTTGGAATAGCCGCGATGTATCTTCTTTTGATTTATTTAGATCGAGTCGAGCTCAAAGACAATATATTCACTTACTTTATTCTGCTATTTAGTGCCTTTGTTATCAACTTAAGTATGATTCCATATTATCGACTTTACCTTGCGGGTAAGGAAATGATTTTGGCTAAGACGGCACTGGTTGGAATGCTTATTAATACGATGCTTAATCTATTGCTAGTGCCGGTCTTTGGCGCGATTGGAGCGGCTACTGCTACAATCGTTTCATTCTGTTTTATTTACCTTGCGAATATGTATTTGGCTTCCAAATACACTTTGAGGCATGCAAGATGAAAAAGGTCCTAATCCTATTAGGCGATTGCCCAGGGCAATACGTTCCATTAATGCATAAAATTGCTTCCCAGCTAATTAGTGATGGGGTGGAGGTGGTTTTTGCTGCGACCTCTCCGTTTTATGAGCGGTTTACCAATACGAATTGTGGAGAAGTAGCGCCTATCTATTACCTTTCAGATTATTTAAACAATGAGTTTGATGCTGAAACATTAGCCTCCATAGAGATCGACTATTGGACTGCATATCCCACATTTATTAGAGATAATTATTTCTATGGTCGCCATCGTTCAAGTTGGGATGAATATAAAAAAATCGTGATGTTTTTTGATGAAATATTTGCGGGCAATCGGTTTGATGTTGTTGTCAGCGAACCGCCATCAAACTCATTTCTCTATATTGGCTATTCTAAGGCTAAGCAGGTGGGAGCTGAGTTTATTGGCTTTATGCCTGCGCGTGTTGAGGCGCATGTTAATATTTTTCAGGATCCTTACGGGGAGAAGTTATTGACAAATTCCTCGGAGGTGATTGGCGCCTCGGTTGATTACACTAAACCGCCAGACTACCTCAAGCCTCGGAAAGGGGAGCTGGCGTTTTTAAAGACTATCCATCGGTTAATCCGATCGTTCAATTTAATATCCCTGAAGTCGCACGAAACCGGTAAGACTTTTCTGCACCAGCTTCGAGCTTATTATAAAAAGTATATTTGGAGAAGGATTCGCTACCGCTGGGTCAGCCTTTCAGATGTGTTCGTGGACGATATTCAATCACCGGATACGATAAACGTGCTTTTCCCAATGCATTTACGGCCTGAGTCGTCAACTTCGGTTTTGTCTCGCTATTATGAATATGACTTGGAATTATTGAAAAATATTGCCTTTTCGCTGCCGAGTAACGCTCGGCTCATAGTGAAGGAACACAAGCAGGCGTTAGGCACCAGAGATATATCTTTCTACAGATATGTTGCATCTTTACCTAATACTTATTTATTGAATCCGAATTTTGACTTAAAACCGAATATTAACCGCTTTGATGCTTTAGTTACGCTTACCAGCACCGCTGGCTTTGAAGCGCTTTGTGCAGGAGTTCCTGTTTTACAGATGGGGAGAACCTTTTATTCGAATTATGATGGAGTCGTTCTGGTGGACTCCTTCGCAAAATTGGAAAGCGCGCTCAGAGGATTAGAGAAAAAGTTGCTAAAGCCAAACCCACAAGTAATGCATCACTATATGTCTAAGTGTTTTCCTGGGCATTTCAATTACATGCATGATGAGGTGTTGTCCGACCAAAATGTACAAAGATTGCTGTTCCCGATTTATAGTGTTCTTAAACTAACAGGTGAATTAAACTGATGAAGCACGATTCGGTAGTTGAGGAGAATAAGCGTTTTTACAATGCGCAGTATCAAAACAAGAACTTATTCTTGGTCTTTTTGCATACCCTAGTTTCTTTCGATCAACAGTCAAAGGCACGAGTGAATGCCCGTGTTTTGTTGCCAGTCATTGACGAATTCCTCTCTACTAATGATTCAGGTTCGGTTAGCCTACTCGATTTTGGTTGTGGTTGGGGTAGTTTGTTATTGAAAATGCCTAAGAGAATTCAGCTTTATTGTTTCGATTTGTCAAGTCAGGCGATGACCAATGTTTGTAAGATATTAAGCTGGTCAGGTCGTTCGGTGATTCCTGCGCGGATTGAGGATTCATCTATCCTTGAGCCAGCAGAGTTGGATTTTATAACCTGTTCACATGTTTTAGAGCATGTTTCAGATGATGAGAGTATTTTGCTTGCATTTCATGCCTCGCTAAGCGACCAAGGAGTGCTCTTGATAAATGTGCCGATAAATGAGGTATGGGATGACCCGAAACATGTTCGCCCTTATACCAGGGCTTCATTACGTCAATTGTTGATTAGATGTGGGTTTGAGCCGATGCATGAGGAGGCTTGTGACAAATGGACTGGGTATTTTTTAGAAAAACAATTTGTTGGAGCTGATGCTCGTTTGGGGACTCGGGTCATAATTCGATGTGCCAAATTGGTTTTAGCGCTCACTCCACTTAAGCTAGTTGAGTGGAGTGAGCGAAGATTTTTTGAACATCGAGAACCGCAGCAATTAATAGTATTGGCGCGTAAGGCTAGGTACTAGAGCTTCGGAACTTGCGATGGTTGTCGTGTTCGTCCGAAGTGGTATTAGTAACTATTTAACGAAATACATATAACAGAGCCAGTAAGAAAAAATATGCCTAAACCTGCAAGTGAACATGATTTTTTAGAGCAGTGCTTCGACGATCTTTTCCCGATGTTTCGCTCAATTACAGGACCCGGGATTGAACAGTCGATCGAGTATTTGACTCAATTTATGCCGCTGGTTTTGGAAAAGGTTCCGTCGGGCTCTAAGGTATTTGATTGGACAACTCCGCGTGAATGGCACTGTCAGAGAGCTCGGCTCTGGGGGCCGAATGGCGCACTGATTTGTGACACAGATATAAATAACCTTCAGGTCGTTAATTACTCAACTCCAATCGACAGAGATGTGTCATTAGAAGAACTGAAACAGCACTTGCATCATTTACCCGACCTGCCGACAGCTATTCCATACGTCACCAGCTACTACAAAGAAAACTGGGGTTTTTGTATTTCTAATGATGTTTATGAATCGCTTTCAAATGGTACTTATCGAGTTCTAATCGAGGCAAAATTTATTGATGGAGGTGTCCCTTTTGCATCTTGTGTTTTGCCTGGGGAAAGCGAAAAGGAAGTTTTACTCAGTAGCTATTTATGTCACCCATCACTGGCGAACAATGAGCTGAGTGGCCCGCTTGCGTTGTTGTCACTATATCGAAGGCTTTCTAGCTGGAAAAAAAGAAGATATACATATCGATTCTTAGTTAACCCAGAGACTATTGGTTCTCTGTGTTTTATTCATCGTTATCAGGACCATCTAAATAAATTTCTAGTTGGTGGCTTGATTCTAACTTGCGTAGGTGGGCCAGCCGAAAGGCTGCGTTACAAAGCCAGTCGTCGTGGCGACACGATTATGGATGAACTGATGTTCGCGCTAAGCGAAGGTAAAGAAGGCTGCGGAATATCGCTTGAGTATCAAAACTTTGATCCAACAAGCGGCAGTGACGAACGACAGTATTGTGCACCAGGATTTAACTATCCTATGGGGCAAATTTCGCGGACGGTGTATGGTGAATATGATGGTTATCATAATTCCTTAGATGATAAACAGTTTATGGGAATAGATTCATTGCTAAACAGTGTTGATGCTATTGAGAGAGTACTTACGGTATTTGAGATTAGTGGCTATCCCGTAAATCAATCACCTTTCGGAGAACCTCAACTGGGTAAGCGAAATTTATATCCGAGCATGAATTCGCAGAGTACCCGTGATAAGTCTGACGATATGACCATTGACTCTCGAACTAAGTTAAATCGTATATTAACTTTATTAAATATGGGCGATGGACTTAACCGCATGCGAGTGGTGGCAGATGCCTGCCATTGCAGTGTTGAAGAGTTGCGATATACTGTCGAGGAACTAGAGGAGCAAGGCCTGTTGAAGTTGGAAGTTAGATCATGAATATCATATTTATTACGGGCAATCACCCGCGTCATAAGTACATAGCAAGAAGAATTGCTGAGACTGGACATCTTTCCACTGTTATTAGCGAGGTGCGTGAGAATCATGTGCCAGCCCCGCCGACCGGTTTGTCAGAGCATGCTGAGTCCTTGTTCAGTATGCATTTTCAAAAGCGTCAAGAAGCCGAGTCGAAGTTTTTCGAAGATAAAGATTGGCCGGATTGCAGGGTTGTTGAGATTACTCGCGAACAGCTAAACGGCCCTATCGTTAAGTCGATCTTATCCGAAAATCCAGTTGACTTGCTTTTAAGCTATGGGTGCCACAGGCTCGATGATCCTACTTTAGATTTGGTGGTAGGCGAGAGATGGAATATTCATGGTGGTTTGTCGCCTTGGTATAGAGGGGCGATCACACATTTTTGGCCCAGTTATTTTCTGGAACCTCAAATGACTGGTATGACTATTCACGAATTGACAAAGGAATTAGATGCTGGGGCCGTGGTTCATCAAGCTGCTGCCGACTTGGTTCGTGGTGACGGTGTACATGATTTGGCTTGTCGCGCGGTTTTAAAGGTTGGTGAAGAGCTGCCTACGGTAATCAGTTTGTTGCGTGGATCCTCTGTTCCCCTGATTAAGAAGCATCATAGTACTAGTGGCAAACTTTGGTTGGTTAATGACTGGAGGCCGGAGCACTTGCAGTTGATCTACGAGACTTATGGAGACAAGGTTGTCGACCAGTATCTCGATGGAGCATTTCAAAATAGAGAACCGAAGCTATTTAGGCAGTTTTAGCTAACTAATCTAAATAATTGGATTTTAATCAATTATATAATCTAGTCTTGATCACAATATTACCTCCTTGAACATCCTTTCCATTCTTTCTGTGAAAATTTCTTTAGAGTAATTGGTTTCAAATTTTCTCCGACCATTTTCGCCAAGTTTTTTTACAAGGCCCGGAGCTTCGAGTAGCTGCTGGATCGTTAAGGCTAATGCAGTGCTGTCTTGTGTTGGAATTAGGAGTCCTGTCTGTGAATTGTCAACAATTGATGGAACACCACGCCAGAAAGTTGAAATCACGGGTAGCCCAAATTGCATGGCCTCTAGAATAACTAGGCCAAATGTCTCAGATTCGTAAAAAGTTGGGAAGCAAAGTACATCGGCATCTTCGTATGCTTTCCATTTAATGTCACCCGTTAGTACGCCCTTGAATGTGACTTGTTCTATTAGTCTAGAGTTCTGTACTATAGCTAAGCATTTTGTTTCGAACTCAGGGGATTCAAAGGCGCCAAGGAAACTTGCTGTAAACTGATGTCCTGCTTTACATAATTGTTTCAGCGCCGATAATAAGACTAGTACACCTTTCGATTCGCATAGGACCCCAACAAATAGTATGTGCTGAGGGTTGCGAGGGTAGGTTCGGGTAAACATTCGGTCTGTTGCATAGTCGTGAATACCATAGGGAATGATATAGCTACGTTTTGCTTTCAATACATGGTCGTCTCTGGGATTTTCTTGAGCGAGTAAAATTGCAGCATCGGCACTAAAATAAGCAGCTCTGTAAAGGGTTTTTAAGGTTGTTGAAAGCGTGGGGTATAGCTCACTAACGCCACCTGCATGATAATGAAATACGGTTTTTTTAAACATCCAACGAGTGCAGAGAAGTATTGTGATGTCTCTATACATCGGAAGTTTATTTGGGCCGGCGGGGGGGTAATATAGGATGGTTGCTCCAGTGCGAATTCTAGCTAAAGCAATACGAAAAATAGTTTGAGCCAAATGCCAGACTTTCTTGATTTTAAATATGCCTATCTCGTCGATTGTTGCAGAAAATGCCATCCGAACATGAAAGGTTTGTATTTCTTTATACTTACTCCTTATTAGATTTTCTATCATAATTGATTGACCGTTATGTGGCGGTGGCGTCTGGCCTACCACTAATACTCGGGTCTGTTGTTTCGATTTTCGTTTAAAAAAATACATTAAGTAATAATTGATTGAGCAATTAGGTTTGACTTGAGCATTAACTTACATGTGCGCGGTATAAACTTTGAGTGCTTTAAGATCAAACGGCTTTGTCCGTGACTAAGATATGTTTGATAGTGGCAAATAGTATTTTTATGTCTAACAAGACACTCCAGTTTTGGACGTAGTCGAGATCGCATTTAATTCGATTTTCCATCATCTCCTGGGTCGAAGTCTCTCCTCTATAACCATTTACTTGGGCAAGGCCGGTAATTCCCGGTTTAACCGAATGTCTCGCCATGTATTGATCAATCTTATGGCGAAAGTCATGATTGAGTTCGACTGGGTGAGGTCTTGGGCCAACTAACGACATAGTTCCGTTTAGCACGTTAATTAATTGGGGGAGCTCGTCAAGTGATGTTCGTCTTAACCATTTCCCAAACTTCGTGATACGAGCATCGTCTGTCACTGCTTGTCTGAATACTTCATTTCCACCGCTAAAATACATAGTTCTGAATTTGAATACATTAAACTTTTTGCCCGCAAACCCGTGACGAGGCTGAGTAAATAGCGTGGGGCCTTTGGAATCCAATTTTATTAGTATGGCGATGATCGTCATTACTGGCAGTGCTGCCAATAAGAGTATAGTTGCACCAACCTTATCCTCGAGGTATTTGAAGAAAATATTCACTTTTCGCGATTTCCGATGACCGGAGTTTAAAGTTGGAACCCCCATCACTGAATCCACCTTGCGAATGTCGAACCCTGCCAATAGAGGCATCTCTGGGATGTAAACAACCGTCGCTGAGACGTCGCTGATTAGTAGCTCGAATTCGGCAATAGGCTGATTGCTAAATACATCAGCGGTCAACCAGACTTCCGATACAGGAATCGACCTTTTAGAGTGACTTGAGTGCTCACGGATAAAATCTACTGATTTCCTTATAGCATCCTTGGGGTCTGATTCTTTGAGGACGTCAAAGCGCCGTAGCAGCGTAATGCCTTGGTTAGCTGCAGCCTGACTGGATAATTTTTCTTCAGCTTTGATGGCGGTTTGATTACCACCAATAATAACAATAGCTTGTCTTCCTAATGACGTAGAAAACATGCGAGCTAAAATAAGTCTAGAGGATAAGATGGCAGAGAGAGAGATTGCGACGGTGCCAATAAACCATATCCTTGAAAAGGATTGCCCCGTTTTAGTGAGATACATCATAGTGGTGGTGATCAACACTGCGATGGCTATTGCGCTAATTACTGCAGTTAGTTTCCGTGATGATAGTCCTGAGTTTGTGTCACCATAAAAGCCGGATATTGCTAATGAGTACGATGCAGACAGCGCATATATTGTTGTTGGGAGTATGTAGTCTGTCGCTAGCCTAAATTCGCCAAACCTAAGCCAATAAGCTAATACCGCTGCAAATATAATGGCGAAAAGGTCTAGCGTCTTATAATAGGGGGTGCTTATTGTTCGCATGGGTTTCTATTTAATAACTGTGATTATTTCTCTAATTATGTTTTGGCTAAACGGCAGAATGGTTTAATCGACTTGTTATACGCGACTATAACTTATTCAGTTTTATTGGCCTTAAATTAGTGAGCTCAAAAAACTGATGAGTTATGGTGTGACTGATTTAGCGGTAACTACTGAATACCATACGGTATGACGACGATTTTTAATTAAATACAAGCTAGGTTGTTGGTTTGGATGCCAATGGTTTGATTCATTGTAATTGTATCTCAAGAGGTATGGCGTAGTAATTAACGAGTAGTAGGATGCTTTGACTCAATAAGCTATATCATTGTAAATTAACTGAACAACTACTGAGGGTTACTTTTATGGCTATTCGGATTAACGATATTGCTCCAGATTTCACGGTGGACTCCACCGCTGGTACGCTGACTTTGCACGACTGGATTGGCGACAGCTACGCCATCCTTTTTTCACATCCTAAAGACTTTACGCCGGTGTGTACCACCGAGTTCGGTGCGGTGGCACAACTTGTTCCTGAGTTTGCTAAACGCAACACTAAGGTGATGGGCGTGTCGGTCGACAACGTTGAAGAGCACAAAAAATGGAAGCGCGACATTGAGGCTTTTTCTGGCGCGCCGGCAGACTTTCCGATCATCGATGATACATCGCTGAAGGTCTCTAAGCTCTACGATATGCTACCGGCTGATGCGTATTTGCCCGACGGTCGGACACCGGCTCATAGTGCGACGGTTAGAACCGTTTTTATTATTGGCCCTGACAAAAAGGTTCGATTAACAATGTCATACCCAATGTCAGTAGGGCGGAACTTTGCCGAAATATTACGTGCGCTAGATGCTGTTCAGGTTACTGATGGTGCCCCTATTGCAACGCCGGCGAATTGGATGCCAGGCCAAGACGTGATTGTTGCGCTTACCCTGAATGATGATCAGGCGAAAGAGAAGTTTGGAGAAATCGATACGAAATTACCGTATTTGCGTTTTGCTAAGACTCCAACCTAATTGGTGTGAAGTAAGGTTTATTGTAAGGCAGCAGGACACCGAGCGATGCGTTAGGTTTAACGTATCGCCCGACTGCTGAGTACGTCGAAATCGAACTAAGTTTAATGTGGGAGCTTAGAAATGAAGTTGTTGGCTCTTGCAGGAAGTTTGCGGAAACGATCGTACAACCGAGTCGCGCTCGAGGCACTGAGGGAGTTGGCGCCCAATAATCTAGAAATAGTGATCGGAGACATAAGCCGGTTGCCGCTTTTCAATCCTGATTTGGATGATCAGGTCATAGATGCCTTGGTTAACATTAACGTTCAGTTGGCTGATTCTGCGGGCTTGATTATAGCTAGTCCAGAATACGCTCATGGTATAAGTGGTCCAATGAAGAATGCGTTGGACTGGTTGGTCAGCGGAGTCGAATTTCCCGGCAAACCGATCATGCTTGTCAATACGTCACCGCGCGCATCTCATGCTTTAGCGTCTTTGAGAGAAGTGCTTGTGACGATGTCTGGTAGCGTTATTGAGGACGCTTGTGTGGACATTCCGCTATTAGGTAGCGAGCTTGATATGCAAGGCGTTCTTCAAGATCAGGTGTTGTCGGATGCTCTTAAAAACGCCTTAGATAGGTTCCATAAACGACTCTCTGTGACTAATTAGAACGTTAGAACGCTGTGGCTCGCTAGAACGCTGTGGCTCGCTAGAAAGGCTAATTGTGGCGTTGCGTAAAGTTGCACTCTTACAAAAACATCTGACATCGTTAGAAGTGATGTCAGATGTTTTATCTCATTTTGAGTAAGCCGTGTCGATGTCGCCTTTGCCAAAGTCCTCTTTGTTTAATGACTTGAGCTCTCGGTTGCGATGGGGTACGTCAAATAAAAATGGAAATTCCATGGCGCATGGCTCGCCGGCACAAGTGGCTGGGTGAAACTTTAAGTTGAACACGACCGTGGTTGCCAATTCGGCTAATTCCTCGGTTGGACTTTTGTAAACAGTCACTTTTTGCGCAACACCTTCCTCGTCGATATCGGCAAATAGCAATAGTTCGCCGCCACCACCGATCCTTGCATGACCTTGGATGAGAGGCTCGTATATTTGATTGACGCCGCCTTCAGGGAATGGCGGAATTTGATCTGGCTGTAGGCCTTGGAAATCAGCGCGATAGATCTTTTTCTGACGTTCGGACAGCTGGGAGTATTCTTTATTGAAGGGAATATAGGAAGTGGCTTCAATTGGCCGCAATTTGGACCCTTTAGGCGCATCGCCATACAGTTTATATAGCCTGTCCTTTTCGTTAGCGCTCGTTGTGCTAGGTGCTCCGAGCATGATTAGGGTAATAAAAATACCGAGCAGAGTGGTCTTGTGCATGATGCCTCCTATTGAACCAACTAACTGAATATGTCCGTTTATGTATATGTGTCCATTATCCTAGCACAAAATGCAATCGCTTTTTCTTGATTAGATATGAGCACTTGAGAGGCCCAGTTCTGTTATTTACTTTGGCTGCTAGTTGCTTGCTTCTAGACCGCATGAGTTCTTAAGGTAAGTATCTCGATGTCGATTTTGATAGTATGTTTTTTTGTATAGATGACAATCGTGTTATGGAAAAAATAAACCAATTCACTAATCACTTTTCTGGGTTTTGGCACAGTTTGCCGGTTCTGGGCCAATCTCTGCTTGCCGTGGTAGCGACAATTATATTTTTCTACCTAGCCAGGTTCGTAGTGCTGCAGCGACTTGAACGAATCGCTGCAAGAACCGACAATGATTTCGATGACCGCCTAATCCATTTCTTAAAACAGTTTTTATGGCTAGTGGCGCTGTTCGCAGGTTTGATTTGGGTGCTGAAAATTAATGGCATTCAAGTTGGACCCGTGTTGGCCGGTGCGGGTATTTTCGGCATCGCAATTGGCCTGGCGGCCAAAGAGACTTTAGCCGACATTCTGGCCGGTATTTTCTTGATTGCCGATCGGCCTATTCGGATCGGCGACCGTATTATTATCGATAAAATCGGCAAGCATTGGGGCGGTTGGGGCGATGTCGTTGAAATTGGCCTACGCCGTACGGTGATTCGCAACACTGACGGGGTCTTGGTGAACTATCCAAATGCGGTGCTGGCTGGGTCAACCATTAAGAACTTCTCGATGGATCCGCAGCCGGTGAGAGCCCGAATTCGCTTTCAAACCGAATTCTCTGCTAATCCTGCGCTTGTTAAAGAGAAGACCATTGAGGCGATAGAACGCGTGGAAGGTATTATTAATGGCACTACAACCGTGGTTATTCGATCTATCTGGGACGACGAACAAGGGCATTTGCTGTCAGGTGTTTTGTATGAAGCCCGCTACCGTCTAGAAGATGTAAAAACTCGAACTGTATTGCGATCAACTGTTCTTGAGGCTTTGATTGAAGTCTTTCAGGAGAATGATATTGCTATGGCCGCGTTGCCGATTAGGCAGGTATCTTCAGCTTAGCTTCGTATAGCTGAGGTAGCGCCAGCCGGAGGAACAACGCGACTAACGAGTTGCTAGTTACTCAAGACGTGTGAGTGGGTTCGGATAAATAAGAAGGGGAAAAAGAATGCCTCAAAGCATCGCTGACTTTGAGGCATCTGGTTCTTACTGTTTACAAACGAGGTTTCTCGAATGGGTTCAGTCTAATTAACGATCTTTGACTCGCCTTTACCAAAATCTTCTTTATTCAAGGATTTTAGCTCTCTAACGCGATGCGGTACGTCGAACAGAAACGGGAACTCCATGGCGCACGGTTCGCCAGCGCAGGTTGCAGGGTTGAATTTTACGTTGAACATTACGGTGGTGGCCAGTTCGGCGAGTTGTTCTGACGGGCTACGGTACACAGTTACTTTCTGAACAGTGCCTTTTTTATCGATATTGGCAAATAGTAAAAGCTCTCCGCCACCGCCGATTCGGGCGTGGCCCTTGATTAACGGGCCATAAATTTCCCTAGTGCCGCCTTTGGGGAATGGGGGAATTTGATTTGCTTGTAGGCCTTCAAAATCCGCACGATAGATCTTTTTTTGTCGGTCTGATAATTCAGTGTAATCTTTATTAAATGGAATGTAAGAGGTGGCTTCCACTGGACGCATCTTGCTGCCCTTAGGAGCTGTTCCATACCATTTATATAGTTTGTCATCGCTTTCTTCCGCGTGACTGATAGTAGATACTCCGAGCATCATTAGGGAGGTGAAAAGTGAGAGTAGAATATTTTTAGACATGCAGCGTGCTCCGGTTTTGCTAGCTTATAATTGAATTCTATGTATACCTGCTGCTCACGATATTACCATAAAGGGCTGCCGTTTTGCTGTGTCTGCTTATCACCGAGTGATCAATTGTCGGAGTTTGCTTAGTTGTAGTTTGTCATCTTTTTTTTAGTTTATGGCAAGATAGTTTACGACCTGGGTTAGCTGCTTCGTGCTCGGATTTGGCTCTGATGCAACTGACTCTTTTTCTGAAAATTTTGACACTGATGTAGCCGTTCAAGGCTTCTTTTGATTCCAGTCGTAATTGGTATTCGGCTGCGGACGCAGTGGCGCTATACAATACAAAGGGCACTAGGCAGCTCATTACTAAAGTTGTTTTTACAGGCATTATTTACCGCTCTCGTTATAGAGTGATGTGGCTTCAAACAAGCGATTCAGTTAACGTGCTTCGACTTTAAGACGAGGATCGTGATGAGTCTGGTGCTGACACGCTGAATATGAGAATAGAGGGGCTCATAACTTTTAGCCGATAACTTGTGAGAAGTGTTAACTCGCTTGATGTACCAAATTAAGGTACGAAGCAAGAACATTTTATGCCCGGCCTTGGGCTGGATCTTGGTGCGGAAAAAGCATCAAGCCTTGGAGTGTGTATACGGCGCTGTATGTGTCTATATTGGACGGGCTAAACGAATAGACCACCTAATGGCTATTATCATACCAAGCTGATTCAAGATTTAAAGAGGCCGATTAGTAATAATAAGAGTTCCTAGAGTAATCGGTGCGCCTATTGCTAGTTCAAGAATTCTTACTTACAAAGCGTACGTTTTGTTCGATAAACTAATTGACTACAACGGCACCGTGATTGGCTATGACTCGCCGGAATGACGATGGTGGCGGAGATAAATCAGTAGATTATTCGGAATCTAAGCCAGCTTTCTGATGTTTATCAATTATTCGTTTGACATTCGCCTAGCGACTATCTATCTTTACGATGGTAAACGTTTACCACATTACAATAATAAAAAGGCTCTAATGGGAAAACGATTACATGTGGCCGCTCCTGAACCGCTGTGGTGAGGAGATCAAGTTGAGAACCAAAGGAAAATTTGAGTATGAATACACCTAAGAGAAAAACTATTGCGCTCGCCGTCGCCGCGAGCTTGTCCATTCCGGCATCATCTGTGTTTGCTGCAGACCTCGAGGAAATTGTGGTAACGGCTACAAAACGTGCCACTAGTCTACAAGATACGCCGTTGGCGATTTCAGCATTTTCGGGCAGTGATCTAGAAGAAAACCATATAACAAACATTTATGACCTGCGTGCCATGGCACCAACTTTGCAGGTTCGCCATAATGGCGATCACGGTGTGCCGTTGATCTTTATTCGTGGCCAAGGAACAATTGACCAAACTGAAGCGGGAGACCAAGCGGTTGCATTTTATACCGATGGCGTATTCTCAGCTCGTTCGCAAGGTTCAACTGCCTTGATGTATGACATGGAGCGCGTTGAAATTTTACGTGGCCCGCAGGGCACATTGTTTGGACGTAACTCAACTGCTGGTGCGGTTAGCCTAGTAACGGCTAAGCCATCTATGGATGAGTTTAAAGGCAAAGCCAGCATGACTTTCGGTAGTCGTGATAAACAAGAAGTTCGTGCAGCAGTGAATGCGCCGATTAGTGATACTTGGGCGATTCGTGTGGCTGGTGTTATCGACCAACAAGATGGTGAGACTAAATTCGCCAGCGGCAATGAGTTCGCAACCGCGCGTAACTATGGCACACGAGATATGTCATCGTTCCGAATCAGTTCTTTGTTTGAGCCATCTGACAACGTTTCATGGCATTTGTCGTACGAGAACTTCAATAACAATGGAACCGGTGACGTTCCTACGTTTGATTTTGACAATCGAGTACAAAACCCAACCGCTGCCGGCAACATTGACCTGTCCAGTGACGTTATTCGTACTCGCTTTGACTACGAGTTTGATAATGGCCTAACTGCATCGTATATCGGTGGTTACACTGAAATGAGTCAGAGCCAGATTTATGGCAACGAATTTCAAGGTGATACGCGTGAAACGGTATCGTCGGGACACACCGCAACACAACATGAATTACAGTTGAAAAACTCGGATGATTCCAAGTTCCGTTGGACAGCTGGTTTGTTCTCGTTCGAAGAAGAAAACGATATTCGATTCGACATTCTGCATGGTAGCTGGGGATTTACTAGCCAAGATGGTGCGGGTCAATTCAACGCTGATGGCACGCCAAACAACACTGTATTGTCAACATTCGTGCAACCAAACCGCGGTTTGGATTCAACCAGTGCGTATTTTCAAGGCACATTGGATATAACGGATTCATTTAGAGTGACTGGTGGTATCCGTCATACTAGCGATGAGCGTAGCGATGTTGGTGGCCGAAGTATTGACTGTACGTTTGCGCAAGGTCCTGGACCAATCACTATCAATTTTCCAAACCAAGCGGCTGCCGATGCGTCTAACCAAGCGGGTTGCTACTATCGTCAAATCAATGACATGAAAGGCGACTGGTCAAATGAAACTTATTTGGCGCGTGCTGAGTGGGACATGAATGACGACGTATTGTTATTTTTGTCATACGCGACTGGTTGGAAATCGGGCGTGTTAGTTGATGGTAATAACGCCAGCTTAACCAACTCTAATAGCAGTCCAGATGTCGCTGGAAATAGCTTGCTAGTGCAAAACCCTGAAGAAAACGACAGTCTTGAGTTGGGTATGAAGGCAACATTGATGGACGGAAGAATGCGTCTGAATGCCAATATCTTCACTATGGATTACACCGACATGCAGGTGACTGCAGCGGTAATTAATCCTGTGACTGGTGAGTCAACATTGACTAAAACCAATGCGGGTTCAGCGGGTATCGACGGCATCGAATTTGATTCGACTATCTTAGTTGGAGACAACGGAACTTTCGGTATTAGTGGTGCCTATTTGGATGCTAAATATGAAGAGTTTTTGGGATCAGAGACAAACTTCAACAATCAAAATGGATTGCAATGGAATTCATGTGCTTTCGGTCAAGCGGCTGACGGTGGTTGTGTAGGTGGTGTTTGGGATTTTGCAGGCAATACCTTGCCAAACGCGCCTGAAGTATCATTTAGCGCTAGCTATAAGCACGAGTTTGAATTGGCCTCGGGTGGTGTGTTTACCCCACGCGTACGTTTGACATATCAGGATGATACCTACTTAACTCAGGAGAATCGTGGAGATCGTGCTCCAGGTACTTATGGTGCAACAGATCCCGGTGAGTCTAACTTTGATATTCAAGAGTCGTACACCAAGCTTGACTTGAGTCTAATCTACGCTAGCCCTGATTCACGTTGGACTGCGGAGCTTTATCTCAATAACGCTACTGATGAAGCGATTAAGCAGGAAGTTCAAATTGGCGGTACACGTACTGCTTACACTTGGGCACCGTCGCGAGAAGGCGGCTTACGTTTGAGCTATAACTTCAACTAATTTGTGTTTTGAAGTCCCATCACTACCTCCTCCTTTGGTAGTGATGGTTTTGAGCCCGACCAATTGCTGGTCGGGCTTAATTTTATCGGCGTTGGTAATCCCCGCAGCTTAACTGTGTGAGTTATTATCAGTGCGAATTTAACTTCCATTCGATACGTCAGCTATGACCAATCAACAATCCAACAACCCTGTCCAGAATGTTGTGATCGTGGGCGGCGGAACGGCGGGCTGGATAACTGCCGCTGCATTTTCTCGAGTTCTGGTTCCCCAAGGCTATAACGTAACGCTTATTGAGTCTGATGCCATCGGCACCGTTGGAGTTGGCGAGGCGACGATCCCCCCGATTCGCGATTTTCATCGAATGCTAGGTATTAATGAAGCGGACTTCGTTAAGGAAACCCAAGCTACCTTTAAGTTGGGAATAGAGTTCAATGGTTGGTCCAATCCTGAATCTAGGTATTTTCATCCCTTCGGTGAGTACGGAAGAAAATTAGATTCGGTGCAGTTTCATCAATATTGGCAGCGGGCAAGTTCGTTGACGGACTGTGGAGAACTATCGGACTTCTCGCTATGCAGCGTTGCCGCTTATCAGGGAAAGTTTGCGCCTACCAGTCAAGACCCCGAGTCGATCCTTTCGGGTATCGGTTACGCGTATCATTTTGATGCATCTCGCTATGCGCGATTTTTACGAAGTTATTCGGAACAACGTGGTGTTCGTCGGGTAGAGGGTAAGGTCGTCGACGTATTGCAAAATGCAAATAACGGCTTTATCGAGGGAGTTCAGCTCGAATCCTCTGATGTGATAAAGGGGGATTTCTTTATCGACTGTACTGGTTTTGCGGCACTACTAATTTCCAAAACATTGAATGTTGAATACGAAGACTGGAGTGATTTGTTACCGGCGGACAGCGCGGTAGCAGTGCAGTGTAAAAAGAGTTCGACTCCGATTAGGCCGTATACTCAAACATTCGCGCAAGACGGTGGTTGGCGCTGGCGGATTCCGTTGCAGCACCGTACCGGCAATGGCTTTGTATACTCCAGCAAGTTCACATCCGACGAAGACGCGGTTAGTACATTGCTAGCGGGTCTCGATGGTGAGCCCTTGAGTGAACCTCGAAAGCTCAAATTCAGAACAGGTAAACGCCAACAAAGTTGGTCACATAATTGTGTCGCAGTGGGGCTGTCAGCCGGTTTTCTGGAACCGCTTGAGTCGACATCAATTCACTTGATTCAAACAGCCGTTATTCGACTTCTGAGTATGTTCCCAGGCAAAGAATTCGAGCCAGCTCAGATACAAGAATACAATCAGCAAGTGAACGACGAAGTGGCCTTCATTCGCGACTTTATTATTCTGCACTACCATCTAAATGATCGCCCTGAACCGCTTTGGACATATTGTCGAGAGATGTCGATACCGGACAGCCTTGCGCAGAAAATCAGTCTATTCAAGTCGCGCGGTCATGTTGTAGAAGCTCAATATGATTTGTTTAAAACAGCGAGTTGGGTTGCGGTTATGCGTGGTCAAGGTGTTCATCCGAGCTATTACGACCCGATGGCTGAGAGCAAGCCCGAAAAACAATTGCTCGGAATTATGCAGGAGTTAAAAGCGGCTTATCAGCGAGCCAGTGAAGCAATGCCTGCGCATGACGAGTTTATTGCACAACACTGCCAAGCGGCCGTTCCGAAATAGCTAGCTGAATAAATCAGCGATCAGCCTACACAGGCAGTCCACTTAAGCCGTATACACTCTCGCTATTGTCAAGCAACAGGAGAGTCAGCTATGCGGGGTCTGATTTTTGTAGTGGTTTTAACGTTTTGTCTACCATTGTCAGTGCTTGCGGTCGACGAGCCACCACATACGGTGGTGCTTAAAGACCATAAGTTTGAGCTGCGGCAATATCGCGCCATGTTGATTGCTGAGGTAACAGTCACTGGCGATATGCGGCGTGCCGGGAATAGTGGTTTTAAGCCTTTGGCGGACTATATCTTTGGCAATAATACATCGGCTGAAAAAATGCAGATGACGGCGCCAGTAACGCGTACTGAGTCGACTAAAATTGCAATGACGGCACCGGTGACTCGTGTCGAAAATGATGATAAAAGCTGGACTGTAGCCTTTGTGATGCCGGTTAAATGGACTAAAGAAACTCTGCCGCAACCCAATAATCCGGATATTTCTATTCGTGAGGTGCCGGCAGAATTAATCGCCAGTATCCGCTTTTCAGGCCGTGGTAGTGAAGTTAGCCATAAGAAAAAACAGCTTGAGCTAGAGCAGTGGATCGACCAGCAAGGTTATGTGGTCGCCGGAGAGCCACGCTACGCTGGCTATGATGCACCATGGGTGCTATGGCCATTGCGGCGCAATGAGGTGATGATTCCGGTGGTTAGTGAAAATCTTTAGTTCGCGCTGGTAGGTGCTGATCACGATGTAACAAACCTTTCGGCTCGACAATTGACTGCGTGTCGAGCAGACCGAATAGCGCCGAGAAGCATGGACTCTTCAGCGGTATTAGTATTCTTTGCGAGACTGACTTGATTGCAAGGCAGTTAATTTTTTCTCGTATAGCTTTTTAGCGGGATCATTTTCTGCCGTCTTGATGGCACGGAAGAAGTCTTTCTCGGCGCTGACATTAGCGCCATTCTTGAAATTGGCTACCGCCGAATAGAGATGCAGCTCATGTAGGTCAGGGGCGATGGCAAGCGCGCGCCGATAATTCAAGACCGCAACACCGTAATCTTGTTGTTGTTCGGCTTCTTGTCCTGCGCGGATGAATTCAGCTAACTTGTTGGAATTGAGTTTTTTTATTTCTTCACTCACGGCAGCGAGTTCTTCGAAACGTTTTTCGCTTTTGAGTATGGTAGATAAATTGCGTAGAAAAATCGCTTTGCTTGGATGCCGCTGAGAACCGTATTGGTAGATCGATTCAGCGGTTACGTTATCGCCAAGCCTGCGGTGTAATATACCAAGCGTATTAAGCGCTGATAAGCTATTAGGGTTAATCGAGAGTGCGTGTTTGGCATGCGAGAATGCCAAATTATATTGTCGCTCAGCAGCATACTCGACCGCCTTATTGCTGTAGTACATTGAGTCTTTTTCATGCGACGGTATTTGGTCGATGTAGCTTAGACCGTCAGTTTGAAAATAGTCGATACGTATTGAGCTGTTCGACCGAAAAGCTCCCTCTGCACTCTCAACCCATGGGCCATGAATCACAGAACGCATATGGTCTGATCTAATTAACAGGTCATTATCAAGGCTATAAACTGGGTTCTGCTCAAGCAGTTGATACTCAATATTAATACCCGACAGTTTGGCAAATGCATCGGTTACCAACACCAATGACAGACAATTTCCAGACATTGATTGCAGGGCTTTTTCGGCCGTTAGGGTTTTTTCTGAGTATTTAAACTGATCTAAGATGATCCCCAGGTAATTGGCGACGCGTTCATGAGGCGGCGTTTGTTGATTAATAGGGGCATTGAAGTAATTCAAGAAATGCGCTTTTTGCGGTGCGCTGAGGCTAGTAATAGCACCGGGCTCAATCAGCGATATTTCGGTGAAAAGTTGCTGATTAAATGTCGGTAGTGCCGTTTTTGATTGGCCTTCAGTCGGGCGAGAAACTGGAGCATGACTGACGCAAGCAATCAACGTCGTAGCCATGCCAAGCAGGAAAATATGACGAAAAAAATGGCGGTAGACGCTGCTATAACTTGTGTTTCGTCGCTTTGGCATTGATCAGTGCTCCTCTTTAAATAACATGGCTAACAGGATTGTGTGAAACCAGCTTGTTGTCTAACGACCGGTGCAACACGGCGTCGTGCTATGGTTCCGCCATTACCCAACTAGCAATATAGAATAGCAGACTATACGTTTTATGCTCGAATGGTTCGGAGCGCTCTCACGCATAGCCATGCTAGGTGTCTATTTTTGCTAGCGGTTTACTTCAAGGGCTGATTGGTTGTCGTAGTTGTTGGACGACTGTAGAGTTTTCTCGACATTATATTGAACAAATGTTAACTCTCTAATGAATGTCACTTAAGAGACAGCCTTAAGTTGAGTAAACCGTAAATTGACACTTTGTCGTATTGTTAGCGGCAATTTAATCGATATATAGCACCTTAGCGCGAGGCAGAGTTTGAAGATGATACCGTTAAAATTAGGAGCAAAAGTTCAAATGCAAATGAAGAATTGTTGTTTGTTAGCTCTATTAGTCTTTGGCGGATCCATGCATTGTGCGGCATACGGCGCCGCCAATACCTTTCAAGTTGGTTCGGGCACTATTCACGATACCTTTGCTAACAACTCGTTTGACGAATTTCCTCTCTCGCCTGATTTCGCTGATACTCCGGCAGTCTTTATTTTAGGCAATACCGCTGGCAGTAATAGTTGTGAAGTTCGGTTGCAGAATATCGATACCGACTCATTTGAAGCGGTATGCCCAGAGGATAGTTCTTGGGACGGAGAGCACGCGGCGGTTCCGGTGCAGTTCGCGGCGATTGCTGAGGGCGTTCAAACCATACCGACTAATAACGGCGGTAGTGTAACGTTTGAAGTGGGTTGTGTGACCACCAATGCTGTGCAACATAATTGTACCACCGGCTGTGATACTGAGAGCTACGAGCCGATTATGTTCAGCTCGACGTTTTCCTCGGCGCCGGTTGTTATTGCCAATATTCAAACGGTGGAAAACATGACCTTAGGTGCGCCACCGAGCAACCCAATTGAACCAATGTTATCGGTCGCGATTGATGACATTACTGGCACTGGATTCAATTTAGCGTTGGACTTGAACAAGGAAGACAATGTTGGCAGCCTGAATGATGAAAAGATCTGTTGGTTGGCGGTAGAGGAAACCAGTCACTGTGATCTTGTCGGAACCGACGACACGCTCAACTTTAGTGCGATTGGCGGCCCAGCTTCAGTCGCCTTTGAAGCGATCATAACGCCCGACAATATTGACGGTTGGGACAATAATTGTAACAACACAGAAGAAGCGACCTTTACGCCAGGTTGTTTTACCTCAACGCCGGTAGCGATAGCGACTAAGCGCGGGCGTCAAGAGCCTGAAGGATGGCTGCGCTATTGCCGGCTGAATACAAGTGAACTGAGATTGACCATTGATGAGCAACGCGTCGCGGGGCAAAACCGTGAGCATGTTGACGAAACTGCCAGTGTGATCGCGTTCGGGTCTAGCTTTACCACGCCCGTATCGCTGGCTCGATTTGAAACCTCTTTAAACAAATCCAATCGAGTGGTGTTTGAATGGGAGACCGAGTCGGAATCTTTCAACTTTGGTTTTAATCTTTGGGCTGAGGTTGCCGGAGAATGGACGCAACTAAATAAAAGTATCATCGTTAGCAACACCGATGGGTTAGCCGGTGGGCAGTCTTACCGAAAGACGCTGAGGTTAAATCCAGACTTGCTGGCTGAGGCAACTGCATTTGGCCTTTCATCTTACGATACGAGCGGTTATGAGGAGTTTTTTGGTCCGTTTACACTCGGCGAAGAATACGGACAAACCTCTGAAATGCGCCCAATTGAATGGACCGCAATTCGCGCTGAATACAATCAACGGATGCAGCAATCGGGCTACCTCGAACTAAACGGTCGTTGGAAACGCTCAACGCGGGCTCGAAAAGCCATTCGTGATAAGAATGAATATCAGCTAGGTAAAGAAGTAATCAATCTGCTATCAGCTGAGCCTGGACTGCACCGAGTTTCATTTAGTGAGCTATCAGCAGCCGGCGCAGATTGGCATGGCATACCAGTCAGTGAGTTAGCTATCACTTACCAAGGGCGGGCAATACCTCGCGCCGTTCAATCGGATAACAGCACCTTTGATCAGGGTGATTCTATCGTCTATTACGTCGGTGATTTATCCGCTAAAGACGCGCTATATACACAAGAAATGGTCTACCGAATTCAGCGTGACTCGAGCAAAGCGATTGACGCGGATCGTGTGATGAGTAGCCCACAGGCTGATGCTACACGCTCTGCGAGTGTGCTAACTCCTTACAAAGTTAGTGATAATAATATTTACGTAGCGACCAGTTCTAATGGTGACCCTTGGGTTGATCGAAAGTTGCTCGCCTATGGTCGCGAAGCCGCTACTACTTATACGTTCAATATCACCAAAGCGATCGTCGATAAGCCTGCATTACTCACGGTTAGGTTGGTTGGCGGCATAGATTTTCCTTCAGTGCCGCTTGAAAATCCGGATCACCACGTGCTGGTTAAGGTAAATGGCCGAACCGCTGCTGCGACGCGTTTTGACGGTTTTCAGCATCAGCTAATCGAAGCGTTAGTACCGGCAAGTGATTTGCTCAGTGGGCTGAATACCGTGGAAATTGTGCTGCCTGGTGATACTGGTCAGATCGCTGACTTGATGTACATCAATGACGTTGAGCTAGCGGTACACCATCCGAGTGAATTGCTTGACCAAGGTGTCGTGATTCCTGCCGAATCGGACATCGAGGTGTATGACATCGAAGCGAATCTAGGTGCACAAGCGGCCGAGGTTTTCGCTTACCAATCGAGCGGTAATTTGGCGGTGCTGGATGGCGTTGAGTTGAATGGCTCGGTACTTTCGTTTTCTGCGCTAAGCGGGATCAAGCCAGACAATACCTTCTACGCGGTCATGACTGATAGTGCCTTCCGGCGTCCGTCGATATCACTAGAACGACCAATTAACTTTGGTACAAACCTAGGTGCGGACTATCTGATCGTTGCACATCCTTCATTTATTAATGCTGATTTACAACGTTTCGCTGCGGCTAAGCGCCGAGCTGGGCTACGAACCACTATTGTAAGTTGGTTAGATATTGTCGATTCGTATGGTTTTGGCATGCCGACGCCAGAAGCAATTCGAAACTTTTTAAAAAGCGCAGACCAACGTAATAAGATCAAGTATGTGTTGATTGTTGGTGGCCACAGTTACGACTATAACAATCACCTCGCGCTGGGCAATGTTAGCTTTATTCCGACGATGTATGAAAGCGTGTCCAAGGACTTTATGTTTGCGCCAACGGATACTCCGATAGTCGATATAACGGGTGATGGTTTGCCAAATAAAGCAATCGGTCGCTGGCCGGTAAGAACTGAGCAAGATCTGCGAAATATTGTAAATAAGACCTTACGTTGGCAGGCCGATAGTCACCTTTACCGTGGCAATGTGCTATTGCTAGCTGATGTCGAGGATACGGCTCGCGCGCAGAATTTCAGCTCGCAACTTGAAGAGCTAGCGACCCACTCGGGTATCTTATCGTCGGCCAATAACGTGCAGAGGATCTATCTTGATGATTATTTAGCCATCGACACGCCGACTCCTATTGCGGATGCGCGAGCGGACTTGCTTGGTCGATTTGATGCGTCGTCGGCTGGCGTTGGTTTGACCGTGTATAACGGGCATTCGAGCAGTAGTCGTTGGACCTTTCGAAACCTATTTAATGCTCAAGACGCTAGCGCAATGAACAACCATAGTAGCCCGACTTTCGTACTACCACTGGCGTGCTACACAACGCTCTATGAATCACCGTCAATGAATAGCTTGGCTCATCAACTTCTATTTGCAAGTGAAGCCGGTGCGGTGGCTTTATCTGGCGCGGCATACCTGAGTGAATATCGTGAAAATGCGGAGTTTGCTAACCGTTTGATATCTCAAGCCAAACACGGAAATATGACCGTGGGGCAGGCTATCTTAGCTGTGAAATCGAAAATGCAGCCGTGGAACGATATGGTGACAAACTGGTCGCTACTCGGTGATCCGAGCATTCGTCTTGCAGGATCGCAGTAAGCAATTTTCATCAAGATGTACCCATCAGGCGGTAGTAACGGGAGTCTAGCGCTGGTGCTGGGGTGCTCGAAGTTGAAACACTGTTTAACATCGGTAGTGTTCAGTTCTCATTATACTAAGTTGAGCTGTTCTGCTTACTAAGCAGAACAGGCCTTACAAACTAGTTTTAAGGAGATACCATGGAAATGATCCAAACCTACCTTCCGACCATTCAACAGAATGCAATGATATACGGCTTGAACTTCATCAAGGCAATAGCCATCTTTATCATAGGGAAATTCATTGTGAGCTTGCTGGCCAAAGCAATAGGAAAGGGCGTGGCTCGATCCGGTGCTGACCCCATGTTGGCGAAATTTGTGACTAATATTGCGTATGCATTAATGCTGACATTCGTAACCATTGCAGCAATTTCTCAGCTTGGTGTTCAAACCGCCTCATTAGTTGCGATTTTAGGTGCGGCAGGTTTGGCGATAGGCTTAGCACTACAAGGTTCGCTAGCCAACTTTGCGGCTGGTGTCATGACCATTATTTTCAGACCTTACAGCGTTGGCGACGTGGTTGAAGTGGCAGGACAAACTGGCCAAGTCGAGGAGGTTGATGTGTTTACCACCACACTTCGCTTGCCGGACAAAACTAAGATTATTATTCCGAACGGCCAAGCCTTAGATGGGCCGATTACTAATTTCACCGAGGCCGGCGATCGACGCATGAATTTGGCTGTGGGTATTTCCTACGATGCCAATATCCAAGAGGCTCGAGAGGTTATCTTAAAGGCAATCGCCAAGTCAGACTATGTTTTGGAAAGCCCCGCAGCGACAGTCGGTGTCACTGAGCTGGGCGACAATAGCGTGAATCTCACGGTGCGGCCGTGGGCTAAAGCGGCAGATCATCCGGCTGCAAGTTTAGAGTTGCTTGAGCGCATTAAAGTAGCATTAGATGAAGCGAAGATTGGTATTCCATACCCACAACGTGATGTGCATATTTACAATCATTAGACCTCGATAGTTTTGCAACACTTCGCGGCGATCATGATGTTTATGGTCGCCGTCCGGCGTTAAATTAGTATGTGCGCTGAATTTTATCTTCAAATCCTTAGCTATTTATCCACCGGTTGCCCCTGATAAAAATCGATACTGCGTTTGCTGATTTGAAGTTCATTTGAACCTTCGGCCATTACTCTCTTCCATATTCAGAATAATAGATATGGGAAATAGTTATGAATTTAGTTCAAGGTTTTATGCGTCGAGTGTTGCTTTGCATATTGGTGTCAACAACGCTTAACAGCAATGCCGCGCCGACGGCCAGCCAATCATTGGCTAGTGACTATCTGTCACAGTGGTTCTCCTACGACTCAAGTGTACCGATAGATCTAACCATGACGACCTTGGCAAGAGACCAAATCGGCGAACGTGCCGAGTTGCGATTTCTGAGTGACGATGGCCAAGCGGTCAATGGGCTGATTGCCTTTCCGAGCAACCATTCGTCGCTGAAACCTAAATTGGCATTTGCGTTGCATCCGATGGGAACCAATCAACAGTTTTGGTGGAGCGAGAGCAGCGCGCTTGCGGCTCAGAACCTAACGTCTCACTTACGGCAAAAAGGTTATATCGTTATCAGTTTGGATGCGCGACTGCATGGTGAGCGTGGCCGCCAAGGGTTCGGGCCGCGAGAGCTTATTGCGCGGGCACACAGCGACGAGCCTCGGCTTTACATAGACACGATTATTGGTTCAGTCAGAGACTACCGATTGGCATTGCATTGGGCTTTGCAGGAATTTGATCCTCAAGAAGTTCTTGTTATGGGGTACAGCATGGGTGCGCAAATGAGCCTGCTGCTAGCGAGTTTGGAGCCGAGTGTAACTACCGTGCTAGCCATGGTGCCGCCATACGTTGAGTCGGCGATCTCACCGGTTGCTCCACGAGTGCATGTCCCAGCGATTAGTAAAGCAAAGGTCTTATGGTTGGCTGGTCGTGATGATCCTTATTCAAGCAAAGATCAAACCGAACAAACATTTGAGCAAATCGGCTCTCAAGATAAAACTGTTGTCTGGTTTGATTCCGGTCATCGACTGCCGCCAGACTTTATTGAGGTAGCTTTGTCCTTTTTCGATTCGCTTCAAGATGGGGGCAGCAATGAGTAACCCATTAATTGCGCGTTCCATAAAGCAACAAATTAACACTGCGTCGGGTGTGATCTCAATTCTTGAAGATGTGAGTTTAGAGCTTAAGGTTGGAGAATCAGTCGCGATTCAAGGTGCTTCTGGCAGCGGCAAGTCTACTCTGCTCGGTATTTTGGCTGGATTAGATCTTCCACTGCATGGCAAGATTTGGATGAACGGTAGAGATCTAACTGAGCTGGATGAGGACGAGCGAGCCTTATTGCGTGCCGACCAAGTAGGGTTTGTGTTTCAGTCTTTCTATTTGATGGATGATTTAACGGCAATAGAGAATGTAGCGTTGCCCCTTGAACTATTTGGTCAGGCGAATGCATTTTCTAAGGCCGAAGAATGGTTGCAAAAGCTTGGTATGGGCCACCGTATGAGGCACTTTCCACGCCAGCTGTCGGGCGGAGAGCAGCAGAGAGTCGCATTATGTCGCGCTTTCTCAGTTCAGCCCGCAATATTGTTTGCTGATGAACCAACAGCCAACCTCGATACGGTGACCGCCGCGGCAGTTCTGGATCAACTTTTCTGTTTGCAGCGCGAGCATAGTACTAGCATGGTTATTGCAACGCATGACCGCGCTTTAGCACAACGTTGCGATCGTGTTTTACATCTGCGTTCAGGCCGACTCGTTGCGGAGGATCAAGCATGAATCAGCTTGTGCAGATAGCCATATTGATGAAGCGTTTAGGGCGTCGCACGCTTGCGCAGCGTGCCAATTACTTATTGAGCCTGAGTATTGTGGTGTGTTCCGGCGTAGCCGCCAGCCTTGGATTTTTTGCAAACAGTGTTCAGACTGCATTGGACAACGATATTGCGAATTATCTTGGTGCGCCGTTGGTGGTGCGCTCCGATCACGCTCTGCCGTTGCATGTGTTTAGGCAAAAGGGGCTTGAGCCGGTGGTGGTTACTAGTAGCTTTACTACCGGCGCGATTGGCAAAAGCTCGACATCAAATAACGTCTCTAAATTCGGATCGGCTAAACACAGCGCCTACCAAAGTGTCTCTTTGAAGGGGGTGTCGAATAATTATCCATTACAAGGCGATTTGATCATTCGAACCGCAAATGGTTCATCTAGTTTGCGTGTTTCTGCCCTCAAAACCGACTCAGTATGGCTCGACCCGCGTGCAATGACTGAGCTCAATGCGCACTTAGGCGAGCTTATTCAAGTTGGCGCAGCATGGTTGACGGTTGCCGGAGTGATCGAGCATGAACCTGATCGTTTAACTCAGTTTCAGCACGCACTGCCGCGAGCCATGGTTAATCTAGAGACATTGGCGAATACTAAGGTTAGTGTTGATAATGACCGAGGCAAATACCGCGTGTTGGTGGCGGGAAAGGCGGACGCACTATCGCAACTTGAGTCGCAGTTAGTAGCGGAGTTTGGTGATCAGTTTGAGATTCTAAAGCCGAATAAAGGACAACATCCGTTTTCACGCATCAGTGTTCGTGCAGAACGCATGCTCAGCGTGGTTCTGGTCTTAATCTTGTTAATGTGTGGCGGTGCTGCGGCAACGCTCGCGGGATATACGGTTCAGGGGTATGCCATGCCCGCAACGGTTTTACGCTGTATGGGTGTGAGTCGGCGAGCGGTTGCGTGGGCCCTGTGTTTGCAATTGCTGGCACTGGCATTGGTTATGGGTTTAGTCGGTTGTTTGCTTGGCTGGTTGGTGCAGCCGTTGCTTATCAGTGTTATGGAGCCGCATATGACCTTGATGGTGGCGCAATTTAATTGGAAGGGTTTGTTTGGCCCTGTTGGTATGGGCTTGGTTACGGTGATTGCGTTTGTCGTACCAAAGTTTCAAAGCCTTGGCTCCATGCCGGTGACCAGGGTGTTGCGCGGTGATATTGAGCAACCTAAGCGTTTTTATTCAACCACATTATTTGCCGCGAGCATTGTGCTTGGTATGTTGTGGTACAGCAGTGACAATCTACAGCTAACCATGATGTTGGCCGGTGCGGTGATCGTTTTAATTGCTCTATCAATTGGGTTTGGCTGGGGGCTAAGTAAATTATGTGGGCAGGCACATCGACTGTTGAGTGGCCCATTGAAAGTAGCGGTGCGTTCAATTGCACGCTCGCCGGGACGACATATGACGGCCTTGGTGAGTGTGTCTATTGTAATGATGGCAATTTTGATGACGGTCACTCTGCGTGGTAGTTTTCTGGATATGTTACAAGTTCAGATGCTCGAGACCGACGGCAACTATATTTTTACTGGTTTGCCGACTGAGCACGGTGACGAATTTAGAGAACTCATTGAGTCTCGCGAGGCCATGTTAAAAGGCATGTATCCAACGGTGTCGGCTAAGCTCGTTAGTATTAACGGCGAGGCCATTGAAAGTGCCTTGAATAAGGAAAGTGATACACGTGAGGAAACGCGATCTAAAGTGCGTCTGTCATGGTCTGAAAGTTTGCCTGACAATAATAGCTTGTTAAGCGGTGTTTGGCCTGAGCCGGATAGCAATGAGGTTTCGGTAGAGCATGAAGTCATGACTGATTTGGGCTTGAAAGTTGGCGATCAGCTAGGTTTTCAAATAGGCGATGCTTTTCTCAGCTCGACAATTACCAGTCAGCGCGAGTATCGAGGCGGAGGCTCGCGTATGATGTTTTGGTTTATGTTCTCGCGCCAAGCTCTCGAGCCGTTTGAGCAGCGTTATATGGGTGGGTTACTGCTTAAGCAGCAAGCGCATGAGTTTCTCAGCGAGTTAAGTCAACGTTTTCCACAAGTTCGTATTACCGATCTCGAGCGTCAAATAGCCGGTATCCGCAGCATGATGAAGGCGCTAACCAGGTTGATGAATACGACCTTGTGTTTGTTATTGGCTGGCGCAGTGATGTTAATTTTGGCAACCTCTTTTGTTAGTGCGTCACACCGCCAAACTCAAAGCAGCTTGATGCGTGCGCTCGGGTTGCGACGGGCTCAGTGCTATGTCATGAACACCTGCGAACAATTGATGATTGGCTTGGTTGCGTGTCTGGTCGGAGCATTGGGTGTTCAGCTGATAGCTGGCATGATGTTTGATCAGCTGTTTGCCTTGCCATATGAGCTAGAGTGGGGGCTTGCTTTTAGTCTGGCCGCGCTGATATGCAGTGCATTTGTCGGTCTAGGTTGGCTATTTGCCTTTCGCCAATTACAACAAGCTGTCAAACTGTCATAGAAGCGAGGCGGAGTATGAGAATTCTGATTGTTGAAGACAATCCTGATATCGCCGGCAGTGTCGGCGATTATCTGGAAATGCAAGGTCATGTTGTCGATTTTGCCTACGATGGTGTAGTCGGACTGCGGTTAGCGTCGGAACATATTTTTGACGCTGTCATCTTAGATATTAATTTGCCGCGCATGGATGGTTTTGAAGTATGCCGACAATTACGCGAGGAATTACAGCTCGATACACCTGTGTTAATGCTAACCGCGCGGGATTCGCTGGCCGACAAAGTCGCAGGATTCCAGCAAGGAGCCTGGGACTATCTGGTCAAGCCATTTGAACTAAAGGAATTGGCCATGCGGCTTGATGCGCTTAAGCTTAGGCGCGCGCCAAATCATAGCCGAGTGTTGGCGGTCGGCGACCTAACTCTTAACTTAGATACTTGGCAAGCAGTGCGCGCGGGCCAGTCTTTGAAGTTACACCGTGCCAGTGTGCGTATTCTTGAAATGTTAATGCGGGCCTCACCTAACGTTGTTACCCGTCAAGATATAGAATTCTTGTTATGGGGCGACGAATCACCGGGTAGCGATCCTCTGCGTTCGCATATGTACGAACTGCGGCGAGAGCTGGATAAACCGTTTGAATTTAATATGTTAACAACGATGCGTGGAATTGGTTTTGCGTTAAGTGCCGAGGAGAGTGAGTATGGCGATTAGTATTCGCGCGCGGATTCGCAATACCTTGATCGGTCTCGCAATTGTGTTGTGCTTGCTGTTCAGCGGCCTGATCTTTTTGTTAGTCTACGTTATTGAAGATCAAGTCTTTGTTAATCAGTTGAAAACTGAACAGGCGGCATTCGAGCGAGTTATTGCCAGCGGGAATGCCGTGTTGATTGAAGCTTGGCAACCAACCCATACCCATATGCGTCGTATTGACGCGGTTGACCTGCGTTCATCAGCGCTGTCAGAAGATAAACTCAGGCGCGTGTTAGCTAAGCCGGGTGTGCATGAGTATTTCGATAACGCACAAGCTATGTTTATTGCACATTGGGTGCGGCCGGATACCGGTGTTCCATATTACCTATTGTATGACGTTAGGGAATTGTTGGCGGTGCGCGGTAGCAAAACTACTTTGTTTGCATTGATTGCGGGCGTGACAGTATTGATTATGCTGCTTGCTGGATTGGTGGCTAGTCGTTTAACGAAATCAGCTTTAGCGCCAGTGTCGCGGTTAACTGGCGCACTGCAAAACGACGATCTTGATGGCGTGGTGATTCAGCTAGCAAACGAGTTTTCTCAGGATGAAATTGGTGTTCTAACGCAAGAGCTCGCGTTGGCATTAGAGAGCGTTCGCAAAGCCGCTCAACGAGAGTATGAGTTCAATCGCGGCGTGAGCCATGAGCTCCGATCGCCGATTCAGGTCGCACGATCCGCCGCCGAACTGCTCCAAATTCATGCCGATGAGACCGCCCCTCAAATCGATAAAGCCGTATCCCGATTATGTCGATCAGTGGATGAGATGAACGAGATAGCGGAAGCATTTTTATGGTTAGCCAGTGAACGAATCGTGGAGCAAAGCGAGATGTGTCCAGCCTCGGCGTTATCCGCCACGTTGACCACACTCCAAGCAACTTTCCCTGATCAAGAAATCGTATTTGAGGTTTCAACCTTGCCAACCTTTACGTACCCAATGCCGCGCGCTGTACTGTCGCTGGTACTTAGAAGTCTGGTCCGCAATGCTATGATTCATGGAGACCAAGCCGTCATTGCGGTCGAAATTAATATTCAGGGAGTTTTGGTTAATAATGCGGTCAAGTCATCAACCTTGCCGAATCGAGGCTTTGGCTTGGGTTTGACGATTGTGCAGCGGATTTGTGAACGATTTGAGTGTGCACTGAACACACACCAGACAGATGATGGACATTATCAGGCAGCGATTGTTTTTGCGGGGAACAACAATCATTCGATTAATGACCTTGCTCTCGCTAACTAATATTGGTTCCAAACGTAAGGCACATACTCATAAGCAAACTAGTGTTTGATAAGTTAAGGACTAACTTGTAGAGTGACTTCGAAAATATACTATTTAAAACTGTCTGCTAGTTAGACGATTATCAAAGGAGCTGGAGTCTTCATGGCAATTTTCCGATGCAACGAGTGCGGTCATGTACGAGAAGTAGGTAATAATTATTTGGGTAATCCAGTGAAGTGCCCCAAGTGTAAGCGGGTTGCTCACGTGCATGACACGACCACCTTTGTTAAAGCCATTGTTGGTAAGTTATTGGTACAAAAGAAGGAGTTAGAGGAGCTACGCTCAAACCAAGACACTCCTCTTGCCAAAACTCATGTGGACCTCTCGGAAGACCTGATCTTTGATGGTGTGGATGTTAATAATACTAATGTCTTGGCTCAGGAAAGTAATCTCTCGGTTATTGCCAATTGGTTTGATCAGCGTCAAATCGAGGCTGAGTTTAATCCCGATGCGGCTGATACAACGGGCTTTTTTGACGAAGTCGCTTTACGTCTTGGTGACGATTTCGAACTACTGTCGGGCGTCACTAAACAGATCAAATATATTCAAAACAAAGGCTATGCAAATGCGAAGCTGGACGTGTCTAAACATAGTCAGCAAGACTTAGCCAAGGTTCAAGCATTCTGTAGCGAGCTTTACGATTACTCTTTTGTTGCTAAAAATTTCCACAACAAGAAAACTAAGGCGATTCATTTAACGCTGCAAACTGCGCCGAAGATACGGGACTTTTTCAATGGTTATTGGATGGAGTGGTACGTGTTGATTAAGTTGATGCAGTTCATCGATAACAACAAGATTGCCGCCGCTTGTACGCGCTCGGTGAATGTGAAATTTAAAGCGGGCAATGCCAACGAGCTGGATTTGTTCATGCTCTCAGCAGATGGTGTGCCATTGTGTATTGAATGCAAAACGGGTGAGTTTCGCCACGATATCGATAAGTATTTGTCCTTACGCAAACAGTTAGGTATTCGACAAAGCCAGTTTGTGATTTGTGTGTTTGGGTTGAGTGATGAGCAAGCCATCGGCATGACCAGTATGTATGATCTCACTTTCGTTAATGAACGAACGCTGATGGGGCACGTTGAGTCGGTGCTCAAGTATAGTAATTAGCGCTAAGTTTACAGCGTGTCAGAATGTGCTTTCGCTACGCTAGAGTTGGCAAGGATAACCTATAAAAAAACTAGCGTTACGAGAGCTTATTACTGCTCGTTTATACGTTTTCAGCAGCCTTCGCAAGGTGATCGGCGAGTCGAATCGACAATGCAATAATCGTTAGTGTCGGGTTAGATACGCCCGGTGACGCCCAAACCGAAGAACCGGCGACATAGAGATTGTCGGTAGCGTGAACTTTAAGGTTGTTGTCCACCACACCGTCTTCAGGTTGGGCGGACATTCTTGTTGTGCCTAAATGGTGGCCGTTAATAACCAAGTGATTTTTTACCTCAGACTAAGGCCCAATAATACGCATTAGAATGGCCCGAAACCGCCAAATTTGCCTGACTCCATGAAGCTTGAGCCAGGCGAGTACTTAACGAGCCGAATATGACTAGCTAGCCTCTTGTTCTCTCGCCATACACTTACTTCATTCCAAACACTATTTTTAGCAAATTGCTGCGTGCAATTACAGCTTCGGTGAGAATGTAGCAACCAGCAAAGGTGGTGAGTGTTACCAAGCCAAACTCCACTAGGCCACCTAGCGAATACTTTGCTAACCAGAATGCGACAATAATGGTGATAGTTTGATGCAGGATATACCATGGATAGATACGGTTATTGGCGTAGGTAAGTAGTGAGCTTGGTTGGTTTAACAATCGAGCCGCCCAACCCATAACGCACAGCAGCCAGAGCCATTGGTTAAAAGTTGCGATCACGCCTTCTAGGTGATCAAGCCATCCGTCGGTGTCGATAACAAACCAAAACAACAACAGCGTTAAGTAGCAGGCTACGGCGCTCAACAATGTAATCCACCTTAGCCGCACTATAACGCGCCATAGTGCGACATGGTCGGAGAGCAGATACCCAATTAGGAAATAGCTGCCGAACATGGCGTGTGCATAGCCGTCATCGTATAGAGCATGTGAGATCGGCTTTTCGTCATTCAGGCTTAACTGCCAGATGATTTGTATTATCACGGGCGCCAGCATTAAAGTCACGGCACCTGCTTGCCGAATGGCGAGCTCTATTTTGCTTTTACGTAATACCCAACTTACAGGTATTAGTACAATTGTGTACAGAAATAGATAAGGAATGAACCACAGATGATTCCATGTGAAGCCGAACTCACTGCCATCGAAGCTGCCCGCAGGCCAGCCTTGAAATGTAAAGTAGTGGCTGAGAAACTTTAGGTAGTTCATGCCTGGGAAATGCTGTTCAATGGTGCCATTAGCGATCGCTTGCAAATACGCTTGCGGTGGCACAATGAGTATCACGCCGGCTAGAAAGGGGATTAGCAAGCGATCGCTGCGACTGTTAATGAACGCTGCGGGGCCTATTTTTCGTAACAAAAAGCTCGAGGCAATACCCGACACTAAAAACAGTAAAGGCATACGCCATTGATTAATCAACAGCATTGGAAATTTTACCCATTGATATTGATAGTCACTTTTAATATGCCAGCCCCAGCCGTCCACGTACAACATGCTAACGTGATAAAGAATGAGGCACAGAAATGCGAGCACTCGTAGTGCGTCAATGTCGTATCGTCGCGGGTTGTTGGATTGCGTCAGGCTCATCGTTGAAGTGGTAGGTCGTTAGCAGATACACTCTATTGCAGACTTAACCAGACGCGCACTCAAGCCCTAAGTTACCAACGGCTAGATTTGTGTGACCAACCGTGGAAACCAGTGATCAAATTTAGCCCCCTATGCTTATCCTAGCGTCTACTCTAATTAAATTGGCTGACCACCGATGACGCTTGAACGCTATCTGGCAATACGTCGCTATATTGAGGTGGGCTTTTGGGGCGCATTATTCTCAATAATTTTCGTTAGCGAAACCGCGGTGCAAATTATTGACGTAAACCGACTTGGGCTTGGCTACCAAGCATGGGAAGTCATATGCTGGGAGGGCACTAGCATTTTTACGCTGTTATTGCTGGTTCCGGTTCTCTTGTTTTTTGATCGGCGTTACCCGCTTCGTTGGAGCAACTTAGCCCGTGCTATTCCTGCTCACATTCTGTTTAGCGTGCTGTTCTCGGCGCTGCATGTGAGCATCATGGTTGCCATGCGTAAGCTGATTTATTGGTTCAATAACAGCTATTATGATTTTGGCAATGTGGCAGAGCAGTTCGTCTATGAGTACCTAAAAGATTTTCGCACCTATGCGCTTTCGTTGGCATTAATCTATTTGTATCGTCATGTGGTTTTACGTTTGCAAGGCGAGGCCAGCTTGCTGAGTGAACCCGATGTTGGTTTGAACGCTGAACCCAGTGAGCAGCCTGAACGCATATTGGTTAAGAAGCTCGGTCGAGAGTTTTTGATAGTAGTGAACGATATTGAACGCATCGAGGCGTCCGGTAATTATGTGAACCTGCATATTGGTGATCGGGTCTATCCTTTACGCGAGACCATGACCAAAATAGAGCAGCGTTTAAACAATAAGCAGTTTAAGCGCATTCACCGATCTCATATCATCAACTTAGATTACCTTCAGGAAATCATTCCGCTAGAGAGCGGCGACGCTCAGGTTGTGGTTAAAGCCGGCGCTATATTGCCGATGAGCCGAACCTATCGAAACGCCGTTGCTGAAGCGGTTTAAAGCTAAAACCGCCCCAGCAATATCGGCTGCCTGTTAGGCTGCCACTGGCCGCTGCTTGTTACGTGCGCTTAACCAGAACAACCCAGTCGTCTTCGTCGTCTGTGCTGCTGACGGGCGGGTTGCCCAAAGCTCGGCTTGCACCACCGTTGATGTTGCTGATGCTTCCGGTCATCAATGCGCCACCAGAGCGTGGGTTATACCAGCGTACCTCATAAGTACCGGTTTGGTTCGTGAGGTCTAGGCTGACGCGTTTGTCGTCGGGCAAGTAAATAGCGTACACCTCACCGAGCTTGGCTAAGCAGTAACCGTCGTTGTCGCTGTTGTCAGCATTGTCGATTAAGTCATCACGGCTTTGCATGTCGGCGAACGGTAAGTGGTTTTTGAAGAACTGTAATGCATAGCGGTTGTAATCCCACATCGCGTCACGACTGCGGTAGTCCTCACAGTTGAGATCATTGCATGGCTGTTGATAGCCAAAGTAGTACTCAACGCCCGCGCCGCCCGCCATTAAATTACCCCATAGCGTTTCATGACGAATATCACCTTGCGAAACGCTCGTGCCCGCATACGGGGTGCTTTCAGGAGAGTCTTGATAGCCATTGTCAGGTGGTACGCCGATGTTTGCGCTACCTTGTTCATCATTGGCTACAACCCACACATTGTTGGCATCGGCATCGCGACTTTCGTTGATCCAACGCAGCGTATCGCGATGTACATTGCTGTAACTGGTTTGCACCGACGCGCCGGTTATCCGCGACAAGCTTCCGAGTAGAGGCGGGTAAACATCCGCTTGCTGATTGGGGTAAGTGTGAATCACAATATGGTTGTGATATGGGTCGTTCAGATAGAAGTACTCAGCCATTGCGCGTCGTTGCTCGGTAGTCTGCGTGTTCTCTTCGCCCAGGTTCCAGTTCAATGCCAAATGATGGCCGAAGCGTGCAATGAGTTCTCGAAAATACAGGCTGCGTTCTGGGCCCATGTCACCGCCGTCGAGACCGCTAGACCCATTGTCATTCTCGGTTTCCTGCAATTTAAAGTGTAGATATAAGCCGAGTTGATCGGCGTGGCTGAAGACGCGTTCCCATTGTGCGAGCTTGGACACGTCGTATCGCAGTCGGTCGGTGGCGGCAATAAATGGCCACACGGTTTTCGAATCACCTCCAACGCTATAAGTGAGAAAACTGAACGCGTTTTGCTCTTCGCTGGCAAGGTAATTTAATGCGCCAATCAAGCCTTTGCCAAGACCGCCTTGCCAACTTGGGTCGCCAGCCTGCCAATCGTTTACGTGTTTGCTAAACGACTTGATTCCGGCGTCAGTACCATTTTGATTGAGCGTGCCATCAAAGTCGGCATAGCCTAATAATCCCTCAGGTGCGTCGGCACCGACCTTAACGAAATACTCTTGAGTGCCCGCGTGGCGGAGGTAGCGCTTACCAACGTATTCAAGCCGCCCCTTACCTCTGAAGTCGCGCCCAGACTTATTACTCGCCGACACGTTAAAACGGCCAGTTACACCGTGTAAGTCGGCTACCGGTGTTCCGCCGCCATTGATCGCAACGTCGTTGCCTTGGGTAAACTGATAGCGGTATGACCAAACTCCAGTTTTATTTGGGGTGAATCGGGTTCGCCAAATAGCTCCGCTGGTGGCTGATGTTTCGCTAGCATTGCCGTCCGCAGCAAAGAAGCCCGGCACCACAAACTCTTGAGCGCCCTGGGTAAATACAACGTCAAGACGGTAATCCGTGAATGGGTTGGGGCTGCCGGTTTCGGATGCTTGCGGGCCAATTACATCGAAGGTAAGCGTGTGCCAGACCCGTTGTTCTCCGCTTAAACGAACTGGGCCAGTGGCGGTGACCTCATCGTCCATGAGCAATAGAATCGGCGCGATTACTTTATTGGGTGTTTGGCTAAGTGCAAGTGGTGCTGCAAACAGATTGCAATTCAACAGCACGCTCACCAGAAATAATTTGGTAGAGAGAGGACGAAACATAGAACGATCCAATGGGTATTTGGTAGGGTCGTTTTAGAATAGTCCAGTCTGCTTAGCGTCTCAAGTCGCGAGTTCGGCGATTGTATTTTTGACGACAAATCGATGAGTGGGTCGGCAGCGCTTCAAACATTAATTCAAGCGCTACCGAGCCAGGTCAGCCTAGCGTGATGTATGTAGGCATTGCAGCTTTGCTGCGCTACTAAAATTAGCTTGAGTATTAGTGGCCGCGTCAATATAGGAGATGCCCGGGTTGCTCAAGTCCGACGAGTTTGCAGCCCCAATAGCATGCGTAGCAAAGCTCAGAATCGCCATGCTCATAAGCACGTTAGCCGCTGGTTTAGAAAGAGAAGGTAGTTTGAAGTTCATAGATACTCCGTCAAGCGGTGTGGTCATTCGAGTAAGGAACTGAACAATAGTCCTGTAATACAAAAAACGGAATTACAGACGATTACAGCAAGTGTCAGGAAGGGCGCGCGAGATTTTACGGGTTTTATTCTGAGTAAAATGGACAATTAGAATGTGCGAAAACTTGAGGCGAATTTGTCGATTCCATTTGACCTTAATATTACATTTCGTTAATCTAACGCGCAGGATGTTTGGACAACGACAAACAAGTGGATGTCAATGAGAACGATATTTCTTGACCGTATTAGGCAGCGTGTGTGAACGCTACAACTGGGTATGTCATGCGTACTGCTTGATGAGTAATCATTATCACCTTCTCATTGAGACGCCCGATGGAAATCTGTCAAAAGGTATGCGCCAGCTCAATGGTGTTTATACTCAAACTTTTAATCAGACGAATGATCGAGTCGGTCATGTTTTTCAAGGGCGTTATAAAGGGATTTTGGTTGAGAAACAAAGTTACCTACTAGAGCTAGCTCGATATATCGTGCTAAATCCAGTGCGCGCTCATATGGTTCATGCGGCTGGGGATTGGCCGTGGAGTAGTTATCGAGCAACGTCTGGGATATCGGATGCCCCGAAGTGGTTAGAAGTGGATTGGTTGTTGGCTAGTTTTAGTGGGAGTAAGAAGAACGCGATTAAGTCGTATCGTAATTTTGTTATGGAAGGTAAGGGGCAGCCCTCTCCTTGGGCGGAGTTGAGGAATCAGGTATATTTGGGGAGCAGTGAATTTGTTACGCAAATGGTAGCGCTCATTGATGGAGATAAAGATCTTAGTGAGATTCCTTCATCTCAACGGCGACCAAAACCAAGGACATTGAAACAATATTTTGAGCAGGCACAGGATCGTAATCATGCAATAGTAACTGCTTACAAAAGTGGAGGTTACACCCTTAAGGAGATCGGCAGTTACTTTGGATTGCATTACACTACCGTTAGCGGGATTGTGAAGAACTATGGTGTTACAACTAAGATTCGGTGGCAATATCGCTGATGTTAGCCTTTATATAGTCGACAATATTCCCTTCTAAGTCATTATTAGTCAGATCATATACATTCATTGCATCATCAATTTCATGCAGCTCTTTGTAGCTAGAGCTTCCTTTAAAAGCATTGAACCACGATAAATTTGCTACGTTGTGTGCGTATTCGGCGCTAATACTCCCATCCTCATCCGGCTCCAGACTTAACGCAATTCCCATCCCTAGCGCTTCGACGAGCTTTTTATGTCCTACAGCTTGCAAAGCTGCATAGCAGCCTCTTACTTCATGACCGTGTCCCTGAAGTACAAAGGAGTCGATGCCATTACCGCCCACCTCACATTGAAACATCCAAAGGTAATACAAGTGCATGATCGGTTCGGGTAATGCTTCAAGAATAGCTCTATCATTTTCGTCAAAACCAAGCTGAACAGTATTTGATATATGTGTGCAAAGTACTGGGTTCCAAATGGGTTCTGAGCCTTTATATAACACTTGCTTTGAAATTTTTTCATAAACAACATTTTCGAGTTCAGAGGTCTCTGCCCAGCCCTTCCAATCTCCTTGTTCATCGACTGGAGAGAATAGATAGCGCTCCGCTGGTATTTCCTGAGTCGGCGATTCACTACTGTATGTCCAAAGCTCGATATCCACCACATAATAGCGTTTAGGGTTCTCCGGTGTATTAGTAGTCAGAAGCTGAAGATTTGGTTCTTCTTTCAAAAACTGGATTGATTTTTTCTTAGCATCCTCCTCGCTGTTACCCTCAACATACAGTATCATCTGACAACCCCACTCCACTGCCTCTTCCTCCTGACGATTGAAAAGTGCTTTTTTAGCGTCAGGAGCTAATAAGCAATTAGTTATTTTTACTTCCACACAATAAGTATTCATTTTATTTTTCACTCCTTTCTAATAGACTTTCCGGCTCAAATAACTACTGCCCGGCGGTAGGGCACCTTTGGTTCAAAGACGTTCAAAGTGATTTGACCTCATTATAAGACCACACTAATGAAGTTCTTTGTGAATGATTTAATACCATGATTTAAGGACACCCATCAAATCAACTTGAGGGTTCGGAACTCTTTTGAGAGAATGAACTTGTCAAAAACTCAATAACAAGGATTGTTATGACCTTACCAAGAAGCGCTCTCGTGTCATTGGCTGACACACCCTATTATCATTGTGTGGCGCGCTGTGTGCGTATGCGGTGATGAGCAATCACTATCATGTTGTACTTAGAGTTAGGCCTGAGATATCTGCGGCTTGGTCAGATCGAGAAGTGGTTCGTCGTTGGCATTCCTTGTTCTCGGGTAATGTTCTCTCACAACGCTTTATGAAAGGCGATGTCCTTGACTCGGTGCTTCGCGCGCGATTGCAGCTCGACATCGTCGAATGGAGGTCTAGGCTGACCGACATCTCTTGGTTCATGCGCATCGTAAATGAGTTCATCGCCCGCGAGGCGAATAAAGAGGACAACTGCACAGGTCGCTTTTGGGAGGGGCGCTTCAAAAGCCAAGCGCTGCTGGATGATCGTGCACTCCTGTCTTGTATGGCTTATGTCGATCTCAATCCGATGTTTCGCTTATGGTGTTCTCAATATTTCACAAACACTGCGCGTACCACGCAGTTATATTCAGTCGAGAGTTGAGAGGCTCTCTTAAGTATGATGATGTCTCAGAGGTTGATAAGGGCAGATAGGAACTGTACACCCAAGACAGCCTCGGCGTATCGCGTTTAAAGTAAATCGTTTTTACCCCTATGGTCAGTTAGATGTGTCATTGTCAATCTGGCGAACGTGAGCGGATTGTCCCACTGTTCAAATTTGGGTCTGCAAATGACTTAAGAGCAAACAGCATCTTCAGCGGCGTAGTGCTCGTCAAGATTCAGGTGCGTGTGAGTTTAGAGTGAACTAGCCGAACGATCGTGTGTCGCGCAATCCGTCGACCTAATCTCACGGTTTGACTACGACCATGATTTGATAAGAAAAATCAGGCCTTATCAGGTTGAATTTGCGGGTCGATTAATTAAGTCCTTGCGACATATAAAATGTAGGACATTGATTCGTTCATTGAACATTTTCAGTAAAAAGTAAATAATGAATCATATAAAGGTAACTGCAGTAAGCATTACTGACAGATGCACCATAACTGAGGTTAGCTGATGCAAGAAGTATCCAACGAAGATGTTCCAAGAGATTTTTTGGAGCTTTTTTTCCCCATTCACTATTCCGTTGGGATGACGATAGAGGACACTCTACGAAGTGGCGTGCTCACCCGTCAGCAAACTATTATTTTGTGGTTGATTCGAGCGAAAGGCGTTGACGGCAAAAAGATGAGCCGCAAAGAAATTGTTAAGTCGATGTCTTATTGGTTCGAATTGACTAACTCAGCAATTTCCAAGGCGTTAAGGTCTTTAGCAAAGCCGCCGTTAGGCTTCTTGTTGATTACTGAAGATCCCGCGTCGGGGCGAGAGAAGATAATTCAGCTGACCCCAAAGGGGGAGAAGTTTTTGTTGCAAATGGTCGAGAACGGGCGTTTATTGGTCAAGCATATAACCGATGAGCTGACCGAGGAAGAGATCAAGAATGGTCTTCATTTTTTTCGTCGTGTTAGCGAAATATTTGGCCGGGAAGTCGAACAAAAACGTGATTTGCCTGGGTCAATCATGATCAAACCTTCGGCGCGCGTGCGCCATCTTTGATTACTTGCACGAATTGGTTGGCATTGCAGCCATCGTTTAAGCGGCGTTCGATGTCGTCTGGGCTGACTAATCCATCAAATTTAGTGGGCTCACCTTCAACAACCAGACATTTACCTTGGTCGAAATGCTGGCGAAAGTCGGCCAGTGAAAGCGGCTGAAAAATTGCTTCAAACAATTGCATAACGTACTGCGTTCCTAGCGGTGTAAATCATGAAACGCTAAGCATACTCAATTGCGATCTCGAACACACCACGGGATTCCCCGTTTTCTTGGCGAAACATATCGTTTTGTATTCTTGGTGTGAATCCAGATTTATTTAAACAGCTAGGGGTCTTAGGTCTAGTGTGATTTATGGTGGTTCTAGCCCGTTGTTGAGTGATTTTTCTCAAAAAATCGGAATGTTGGCTTCGTTTGACGAATGAGTCAGTTGTGAACCGGTCAAAATTTGGCTCGAACCATTTAGCGCATACACCAAGCGAGCAGGAGCCTCACCGAACTGATGATGGTGAAAATCTGGGGCGTGTGTTCTTGGGGGAGGTAAGCGAGGCCGAAGTTTCCTTTATCGAGTAGTCGCGGCACACGCCGGTCAATATGCTAAGTTCTAACCTAACCTAACCTAACCCAACCCAACCCAACCCAACCCAACCCAACCCAACCCAACCCAACCCAACCCAACGCAACTCAGAAATTGCTGCTCAAACTCGGTGGTGAATATCATTCAGGATGTCAGGTCTAAGTTGAGCCGTTGATGAATGTATGGGAGCTGGTCTGGAATGGATCCGGGTTTGTCTTGTCGAATACTACGTCCGGTCCAGTCGACTAAAGTGAGATAATCTTTAAGTCTGTACGGGGTGCCGGTTGCACGGTATTACAAGGTTATACCCAGCTTAAAAAGCTATATTCGAAAACCTAAGGGGTTATATATAGATTGAGGATAACTACTCAGAAGCTATGCGAGGCTGGGATGTTGAATTTCAATACATTCGAATGACGGGCTGTTAGACTTGTTACAATTAATCCGAGCCGACACTGTTTCAATCAATCGGCATCATTAGGCTCTTCATGAACCTACTGATGGTCGAATTTTACAATCAAAATGTTACCAGAATGCTTCCGCTAACCAGAGAAATGATATTGCTTTGCAAGGCTGTGCAATATTGTCGAGATGGCACCGAAGATTTAGAGTGGGTTCACGGTAATATTGAAATGGATAAGTTGACCCGGCTTGCGCGCAGGCACGGTGTAATAGGCATGGTGATGCCCTATTTAGAACACCGCGCCTGCGAATTTGAAACGTTGATTGCTAATTTAAAGCCACTGCTGGTACGGCAGGTGATTTTAGAAGCATTGAGATTGAAGCAACTGGAGGGTTTGGTCGGTGCATTTGAGAAACACAATGTTAGTTATGTGGTCTTCAAAGGCCTAGCCGTAAATGCGCAGATGTGTGATGCGCCAATCTCCACTCAGAGGTTTAGCACCGATATAGATTTACTGGTGAACCCCGCGGACTTTCCGCAATTGGTCAGCATCATGCACCAAAGGGGCTACTACTGCATTGACTGTGACAACGCTTCGGATGTCGCGCATTTTGCCTCACATTCTGCAGATGAGTTGGTTAAACGAGGCTTGGTATTTCGACACCAAGACCGCCACGTGGCCGATGTGGATGCTCACTGGCGTGTCGCCAATACCTTTTCGCTGCCATTGTCTACCGCCACCGTCTTAGGGCATAAACAGTCGACACAGATTAATGGGGTTAGGGTGTTTGCACCGAGCTTTGAGCATCACTTTTTGATCTTAACAGTGCACGGCTATCTTGATTACTTTTATCAATTAAAACACTTGGCTGATTTGCATTATGCTATGCAGCATGCCGAATACAATGAAGCCAAATTGTTTACTCTCGCGAAGGAGTTTGGGATATCACAACATCTAGCTGAAAGCATTGAGCTAGTCCATGTTCTACTCGAAGGCAAAGTAAGTGATCTGCGCAACTCATCTCGCTACGTGCGAACCACCATTGAGCGTTATCAGACTCATCACGGTTTGCCGCCGCGAGCGCATAAATCGCATGACAACTGGACTCTAATCGACAAGCTTAGCTATATTTTAAGGCAGATTAATACTCGCAGTTGCAAGGCTAGCCTCATTGCACCGATACAGAACAGGCTGTTAGTAAAGTTTCAGCAAGTACCTAAGCACGACTCCGTGCAATCACCCATGAGCTAGGTTCTCGTTGCGAACTCGGCATTGAACACATGACACTAAGAGAAAAAGTATCTTTCGTTTGGCATTTGCCATGGAGGCGCAAGAAGTGGCTTCTTTACTGCTTTGTAAGCTCGGCTCTTGCTTCGTTTGTAGTCAGTGCTCTGCCATCAAAATACCTAAAACACTTTCTTGGTTACCCACTGCGAAACAAAGAGCTTTGCGTGTTAGCCACGCCTACACAGCTTCTGCATGCTAGGCAGGTCGCTTCTCTTATGAAGACGGTTTCGAGTAATGTGCCGTGGCCATGTGAATGCTTGGTGCAAGCCTTGTGTGTCAATTGGTTATTGAATCGGCAAGCGCTGCCATGGGTGACTTACCTTGGTGCAAGCTTAGAAGCAGGCGCCCAGCCTAATATGAAAGCGCATGCTTGGGTGTGCGTTGGGCCCCACACCATTATTGGTGATAGGAGAGACCAGTTCCCAATTGTGGGCACGTTTACGTCTTCAGACTTATCAGAGTTTGAGTAAATTCAAGCTATTTGATAAGGGTTTACCCAGCCTTGTTTCTGCGTGTTTTTCTGGGCTAGGGCATAGTGCTCATGGCAAAGTTCAGGGACGTCATGCTCAGTCAAAGTTTTATTATGCAAAAGCCCCGATTCGTCTCTACAGACCTCTCGTATGTAGTATTTCGCAGGCATGTTCTTCGCGTCCTGATTAAAACGGGTGCAGCCACGCGGGCCTGAAATTTTCGCATGTTCTAAGGCGTTAATAAGTGATGCGTATGACTGGTCAGCTGCTGAGTCCAGAGCGTCGACTATTAATTTTACAGATTCGTATGCCATGACAATGTGTGGGTGCGGCAAGCGCCCTGTTTGTGCCTTAAAATCGGCCGAAAAGCGTTGATACTGTTCGGAGTCGGTTTCATGTGAGCCAACGGTTTTTGTGCCTTCAATACGTGACCCCAATTGATTTAAAGTTGGCTCTTCCACAAAGGGTGGCAACGTGAGCAATGGGCTTTCTAGCTCCGCTTGTTCAGCATCACGCAAAAAATTGATCGCTTCTTTGCTGGAATGGTGCGCGATAATGGCGTCGGGTTCCATTTTATCGAGATACTGAATAAATTCTGAGCAGTCTTCATCGGCACTGTCCATATGAGTTACCTGTGAGAGCTTAACATTTGCGCCACCGGCTTCGGCGCCTACTGCCACGGCAAGCGGAACTCCATAGCCGCCATCATGACGAGCATACACGGTAGCCAAGTCTTTGAATCCCAGTTGAGCGGCGTAATACCCTGTAAGCCATGCGTTTTGCCAAAGCTGATATGAATTCACAAAGACAGATTCGTTTGCAGCCGAATCGAACAGCACGTCTTCGCCCATGGTGTTGACTAGCAGTGCCGTTTCTTCTGATCTGCACAGCTCATTTACTGATTCAATAAGGCTGGAGTTGAGCGGGCACAATACAGCATTGAGGTTTTCGCGAATAATCAAGCCCTGTATTTTATCTTTCAGGAATCCGGCATCTTCATTGTATCCACCGGATTCAAAACATAATTTTACCCGATCACTAGAGTCTCCAAGCCCCATTTTACAAGCTACGGGCAGGTCACGGCTAAGGTGGGGTAAGAAGGACGATTGTGGGATGATGATTCCTAAATTGAACATGGGCAGCCGCCTTAATATAGATGGTGGTTAGTTGGTCTGTATTTAATAAAGAGGGAGCAATCAAGGCTCCCTCTAATTAAAGCATTTTTACCTACAAAGTCTTATATAGGCGCTTATCACTAGCTTCTTGATGGGTAGAGACCCAGCATTGCTATGCACATATAGATGCCCAAGTAGGGGTTTTTAATGTCTACTGGCAAACCGCTACCAGAGTTTGCGCACGTAATTGATTCAGCCGCCATAGCCTTATTTTCAGCAGGGACGGGCGCCGCATAGCCAGTGTGACTTGCCAGCATATTGCCCAATGGATTGTTCAGGGTTGCGGGTGCTGTTTCGCCGTGAAGAATCACCGTATGATTGTGGGAAGGCAGATTTTGAACTGTAAGTGTCACTGACTCGTGACCACCTTTCTGCCCCCAGACTACCGTCTGAAGTCCAGGGCCAGAACCGACCCCCTTCATAACGCGCCCTCTTAAGTCCGGCAAGCCAAACGTGGTTCTGCCGTCGCCACCAAATTTGGTGCCAAGCAAGGAAAATAGTGCAGTATTACTCGAAATAGCGAGTAGCTGGCCGTCGCATAGGGACCAGCCGCGTGGTGCAAAATTAAAGCCAACTGGCATAATTTCGCCGATAAATGGATTGCTGCTCATGATGGATACCTCCGGTTTTGTATCAAGTTAAATTAGTGGTCAATGCTGATCTAATGAGTCAGCCTCCGACCAGTTCCTTTTCTGCGTTCTGTTCAAATGCCTCATGAAACTCCTCAGGCAGCGCTGCAAGAACCATGCTCTTTTGTTCTTCTTGAGTAGGTGGAGACTCCGCTGTCGGAAGTACAGAGTCGATGTCAATCTCGTCTTTAATCTCATCGGGTAGGTCGTGCAGAATTTGTTGTTTTGCTATTTCGATGTCACCAGGTTCAACATCGCAATTCTCTAAACACTTTTCTGCGTGTTCTTTTAAGTCATCTGGAAGCTGCGACCGGATAGCCTCCATATTTGCTTCCAAGCTTTTTTAGCATTACTCATTTACTAAGTTCCTCAATATGAATCTGTTAGATGACAAATACATCGTATGCGGCTCAATCAATAACTACATGTGTAGAGCAAGAGTTAGCCTCTGCTACTCATTTGAGCATCGTTCGGTTACACAACGCCATTACACGCCATTACATCTGCCTTGTTCTGGTTTACAATCGAGATTAGGCTAGCCACTTGTTTGTTTAGAATTTGGTCAAATTTTATAGAGGAAAGCTTTTACTCCATGGAACATATACGGTTAATAGGCGCGGTGATTGGATTAACGTTGAAACAGCGATATCGACGACACCCAAATGATCAAGCCGTGTCGCGATCTTTTTACTCGCCCTATCTCTTTTTTGCCCATGATTTTGCGAAGTCGTTGAAAATGTACCCGTTTGCTGGATCTAAATATGCTCGAAATCGGTTGAGGCCATGAAGAGCAGAAAGTCAATGGTGCCGCAAGTGAGGAGGTAGAAGTGAAGAGGTTTGAAGGTTTTTTTAAACTCCAACAACATGATAAAACCGTGTGCCAAAGCTTGGGTGATCATAATTTGATTGCTAAATACGGTGTAACTCAAAAAACACCAATACAGATGAACCCATGATCGCAGGCGCCTTTCCGCATGATTTTAGCAATGAAGAAGAGTCTACTAGGCTGGTGGAGGTCGATGATCTACTCGATCAGCTATGCGCCACTGATTTCCCAGCTCTGTCGGAATTACCTCATGATACGAGGCAGGTTTACCGAGACAATCGGGTCGCGTTAATTCAGCAGTCGGTTACCAACACGCTGCCGCAAAGTCTCGCGCATTGTACAGAGACTGGGCAAGTCTGCGTCTGTTGGTCGTATTTAGAAAATCCCGCGGAAATCAGCGGTCATTTTCTGACTGAATCGGGCTCTAATACAAATGACGCTTCGTTTGTTTTAGCTAGTTATCAAAGGTGGTCGGAGGATTGTCCAAAGCGCATTAAGGGGGCGTTTGTTTTTGCAATATACGACCCTAAACGTCAGATGTTGCTGTTAGCTAGAGACCGACTGGGCCTCAAACCACTCTATTATTCTGTTGATTCCCCATGTTTTCTGTTTGCCTCAAACGCCGCAGCGATAGCTAGATTGGACGGGGTGAACAATCAGCTTTCAAGCGATTGGATAGCGCAACACTTATTCAAGCATTACTCTGATAGCTCGAGTACGGGGTTTGCTAACATCAAGAAGTTGCCCGCTGGTCACATGCTAATACTTAAAAGCGAAAATGATGTTGTTAGGCCGAGGGTGAAGGCTTATTGGCGATTAGAAGAGCTATCCAATAGCTCTGTGCAAGCGACCGAGGCAAGCGACCTTGTTGAAGAATATCGTCGTAGTTTTGACAGAGCTGTTGCTAAGCGAAGCTTAAGTAATTACCCATTAGGGGTCGAGCTGTCGGGTGGTTTGGATTCTTCTTCGATAATGGCGTCGCTGATGGAACAGTCGCCAAGCAACAAAATGCACTGTTTTAGCCGCGCTTTTTTTTCATTGGAACCAGAGCCCATCGCAGCGTTAAATCAATGTTACCCGGATGCTCAGTACCATTTATGGGGTGACCCCGAAAGTACAGGCCTTGCGTACCAAGCGGACTTAGCTCGCTATGTCGAGTTATTTGGCTTACCCGACGAGCACTCATTGGCAATTGGGTGCGCTAACTTTCTACGGGTTGCTAAGCAAAACAATGTTAAAACGTTGCTAAGTGGTTACGGTGGAGATGAATTTTCAAGCTCTCTAGCACATGACACAGCCCTGCAATTAGCGGATCAGGGTGATTTTATGGCTCTTTTCACTCGCCTGTCTGGCAACCCTATTAGACGTTTAAAAACTATCTACAACCTAGCATTTCGGCAACCAAGTGTATCGAGCTATATGCCGAAAATGCTTAAGTTGGATCATCCCGCCCTCGTGGCCGTGCAGCAGCGCCAACAAGAGTATTCTCTGAGTAGGAGTAATACAAAAGATCATAATACACGCATGGTTCAACGATGGCGCCACGGCAATGTGCTGCGTTTGGAGTCTCATACATTAGCGGCGACGGCATTTGGCGTGTCTTTTCACTGGCCATTTCTGGATGAAGATTTGTTGGCGTGTTATTTTAGGTCGCCAGTAACGGAACGACTTGGTATCGGTAATAAAACTCGCTGGCTGCATCGGCGTGCGCTTGCTGGGCGTTTGCCGAAAGCGATTCTTGACAAGAATAATAAAGATGTTGGTGTGCTCCGTAATGGGCAAAACCCTCATGAGACATTTATGCAGCGCCTACCTGGTAAAATTGATGTACATTCTGCGCTACAATCAATGGTTGATGCTGAAGAGTTAAACCAGTTTTTAAGCTCGCCCACAAATGAGCAAAAACAGCAGCCGGCTTATCGACTTACCGCAAAAACAATTTACAGTATCAATGTGTGGCTACACTCCTTTTTTTAATCCAAGCGCCGAGAGACCGTCAATAATCAATGAACTATTATATTGCCTACGAATTGTATGTTTGCTCAGATGTTGAAATACCTGAGTTATCGCCTTGGTTAAATGGCTCAGAAGAAGAGGCAGATGTTCTAATTTGTGAAGCTGATATTCAAAAGGATCAGAAAGAGGCGATTTCGCAGGTAGGCCCTTTTCTATATGTTGACACCAATAACGTCTTTCTCGAGGTTCCGGATATTGCTCAATTCTGGGTGGAGTCAGGTAGGCGCATCGCTTACCAAATGTCTGAAGGCAGCAGCGAAGAGGACCTTAGGGCTTTTTTGCTTGGCTCATGTATTGGCGCTTTGTTAATGCAACGCGGCCTTTTTCTATTGCATGGCAGCAGCATTCAAATTGGTGAAGGCTGTGTGGTTTGCGTAGGCCACTCTACGGCCGGTAAATCAAGCCTTGCTGCAGCGTTTATGCAAGATGGTTATTCAATAGTATCTGACGATGTTTGCGCTATAAGCGCGGAAGGGGAGGTAATCCCAGGGATTCCCCGCATAAAAATAAACCAAGATATCGCGCAATCACTCAAGATCAACACCGACACTCTTAGAACGGTACGCGCTAACTGTGATGGCAAATTTTCGTTACCGCTTGATAAGCAGTTTAGCTCTAAAAGACTGCCTTTACTGGCTATTTATGAAATGTTACCAGAGGTCGGCGAGGTTACCATTTATAATGACTTAAACACCTTTGAGTGTTTTTCGGTACTTCAAAAGCACCTTTACCGACCCCGCTATTCAAAGGCCATGGGCAAAGCCCAATTCAACCTTCAGCATTGTGGTCAAATAGCCGCGAGCACGCGAGTTTCTCGTATTCATCGGCCTAGGTTTCAGCTTACTGTTAAAGAGTTACCAACTCTTATTCTTCAGAACCTGCATCAATTAAACGAAGCATCGTGATGTCTGAATTTTCTTGAATTAGTATTTGATAGATATGTCAAGCGGCAATGTGAAAAATGGTTCTCATGATTTTTTTTGGTTAGCTTCTTACCCGAAGTCCGGCAATACTTGGTTTCGCATTTTTTTGACCAGCTTATTCAATGGCGAGAACACGCCATTGGATATCAACAGCCTTGGCCATGGTCAGGTTCCTAACCTTAGACGTATTTTAGATGAACTAAATGGGTTCGACTCAGTGGATCTTTCATTTGATGAGCTCAATTGTATCCGCACCGAGGGCTTGCGTTGGCTAAGCCAAACTAACCAGTCCAATGTCTATTATAAAACTCACGCCGCGTATACCTATAACCAAAATAATCGCCCAGTCTTGGGCGGGCGATGTGACGGCATTGCGGGTGCGCTGTACTTTATTCGAAACCCCTTAGATGTATGCATTTCTTATGCGCATCACGCCGGCGTCAGCGTTGATAAGTCGATTGAAGTCCTGGCTAATGGTGAGCTTAAAAGCCAGTCTCTGCATGGCAATATACACATACCAGAAGATGTTCTTTGTTGGTCTCAGAATGTTAAGAGCTGGCTATCTACAGAGGATTTGGCAGTCACGGTGATTCGTTACGAAGACATGTTGGTCGAGCCTATGACAACGTTTAGTAAAGCTTGTGAGTTTCTAAATATCGACACTGATTCTAAGCAGATTCAACGAGCCCTAGTAAGCTGTAGCTTTGAAAATTTGCAAAAACAAGAGCAGGTGTCTGCTTTTGTCGAAAAGCCTGCTCGCTCACCAAATTTTTTCCGCAAGGGCATTGCTGGAGATTGGCAGAATACACTCAATACGGAGCAAATAGACAAAATAGTCGATCGTCACGGCAGCATGATGAAACAGTTTGGCTACCTCACTGAACACGGTGTGCCAAAAGTCAGCTAGCTGCAAGAATTAGACAATATACTAGGCATCGGTATACTGATATGAGGTACAAACTAGTATTAAGAAAAATGACAAAAGAAGACAGAATCTTACAGCGTAACAACGATTTAATTCACGCGAATATGGGTGAAGAAACAGTGTTAATGAGTTTGAGCAATGGTGAGTATTATGGCATCAACGACGTAGGTTCGACTATTTGGAACTTATTGGAAAATAGCTTGAGTGTCCAGCAGCTAATTATTCAATTGACCGATATTTATGGCATCAGTGAAGAGCAATGTAATCGAGAGATCGGAGGGTTTCTCGATGATATGGAAGAAAAGGGGCTATTAATTATTGAAGAACAAGCCAGTTGACTCTGACTATCTAACCATTGGACTGCCTCTGTCTGGCAGATGCGCTGGCATTGATGAAGTGGAACTAAAACTTGATAAAGGTGATTTTACTGTGTTCTGGTCGACTGAGCACTATGAGGTTTGATAAAAAGCACCTTCAAAATTAGCGATACTGAAAGTACCAGTCTTTGTTTGATCCATCGAAATTACGGTCAACTCCGGCACTCTCCAAACTGGTTTGTCTTCCTGAGTTGAAGTGGTAACTTCTTTTCTTTCGTCATCTTGCATGAGATGTTCTCTCCGTCACGTGTGAATATTTTTATGATTGATTGAATCGTTTCAACTCGCGAAAAAGACCAATCACGCTTCCATGGGGTATTTTACTCATATAGACTTGTTAAAAACAACGCCTACTCGATGATTAATTGATATCTGATGCAGTTGGATAATAGATTTTATCGTTTACCGATTCAGGTCGATAGTGAACGCTTACGCGGTGAAGTTGAATCCATCGATGCTTGTGAATGGGTCGACCACCCTAATGGCTATGTAGGTAACAGTGCCTTGCCGCTGATTTCGGTGAATGGTCAGGACAACCATGATGTGGCTGGGGCGATGGCACCGTGCCCACGCACCGTTAACATGCCGTATCTAATGCAAGTGATCGCCAGCCTTGGTACCTTGGTTGGCCGCAGTCGCTTAATGCGGTTGGGGGCCGGTTGTAACGTGCCACGACACTGCGATATCAATTTGTACTGGCGTAAGCGAATGCGGATTCATATTCCCATCGTGACGAATTCCTCGGTCCTATTCGAATCGGCTGGACAAATCCAACATCTGGGAGAAGGTGAGGTGTGGGTGCTGGACACTTGGCATAATCACAGTGTGACAAACCAAGGTGCTGAGCGAATCCATTTGGTGGTCGACACGATTGGCAGTCCCAAACTGTGGTCTATGTTGGAGCATCACGCGTGGAAACCCTGTGTGGGAGAACTTACTCCACCAGCGAATTTTAAGGCCAAGAGTGTGCGGGTTGAAACTCACGTTGGGATGCCTCAGTTGGCACTGGAAAGATTCAATATTGAACCGGTGCTTCACCCCAGTGAAGTTAAAGAAATTTTGGCGGCATATGTGGCAGATATGAAACATGAGTCAAGCCCAAATGATCGGGAAAGCCCAGGACAGATTTTGGCCGATCTTAGTCGTAATTGGCAGGTCACCTGGGTAAGCTTTGGCGCAGAGTCCCAGCACCATATTCGCTATAGACTGCTCGTGATGCACGCGATAGACAAACTCACAGCTTTAAAACATCAGCCTCATTTAGACGCCAACCAACAGAGTCTTGTTTTACTGCTCGGGCACCTTATCAAAGGTTTGGCTGAACAAAAGATCATCAAATCCTCGGTTAAAAAAACACGCAAACCACCTGAAGTAAGTTTTGAGGAAACTACCGCAGTGTCCCGTGTTGACTCATCACAGCCATTCGACCCCGTGTTTATTGTGGCGGCACCTCGTTCTGGAAGTAGCTTGCTTTATGAAACATTAGGTTGCCACGAACAATTGGCGCATTACGATGCGGAAAGCCATGGCGTGATAGAGTCGGTTCCGTCTTTAAGTGTGGCTCATAATGGCTCTAATCAACTTTACGCAACGCAGGCTACGTCGGCCGTTTCGCAACAACTCAAGCAGCGCTTTATAGACGCTTTAAATCAGCGTGGCAAGTCAGCAAGGTCGCACCAAATATTTCTAGAAAAAACGCCAAAAAACGCATTGAGAGTAGCTTTTTTGAAAGCCGCTTTTCCAACTGCACGTTTTATCTATTTGTTTAGGCGTCCGCAACAAAATATCAGTAGCATCATTGATGGGTGGCGTTCTGGCCGATTTGTTACTTATCAGAACTTAGAAGGCTGGCAGTCGGATTATAGTTGGTCGTTTTTACTGCCAGAAGGGTGGCGCTACTTACCTAGAAATGATTTAGCAAGCATTGCTAGCTATCAATACCGTGCTGCTAATCAAGCCATAATTAACGATCTAGTGCCTTTGCACCGTAGCGAGGCGCTGACCCTGTCGTACGAAGATTTTGTTCAGCACCCGCGAAAACACATGCAGCAAATTTGCCATTTCTTAAACCTACCTTGGTCCTCACAATTCGATAAGGAGTTACAGCGTCCGACGGGTTTGAAGCTCTCTAAAAATACCTTATGTGTGCCAGACGAGGATAAGTGGCGTGCTAACGAAGAGGTAATGCAGGGCATAATGCCAACCATGCAAGACTTCTTTGACACCGAAATCTTGGCGGCAGCTGAGTCGATCAACATAGCGGAGCCAAGTTAGTGCTTTTACCTAAAGGTGACTTGAATGACTTTTGGGACCGAGCTTTACATGAGACTCAGTGCTTACAGCGAGCCGCCTTAATAAAAGATCAGTTTGATTGTCAGGCATTTGGTGAAACCGTTGCTCTTGAGGTTATCTCGCAGCTTTGTCAAATCGATGATTCTGGTCTTAAAGCCGGAGCGCGTGTGTACGTTGACGGTGCCGAGACCTCACAGTCAACATTCTCCGTAGGCGAAACCCCTTTGCCGGCTGAGTCATTATTTGACTGGCTAAAACGCCGCTTCGTAGAACAAGGTTTTTGCACCATTGTTAATTATGCTAATGTGTGCTCCGAAGCCTATACCCAAGCCGTTGCTGAGTTGTTGGTTCCATTGGTGCCACAACTAAAGTCACTAGGCTGTGCTTATCCTTTTATCGAGCCCGGTCTGTTCCTAGGCGACTACGATAAGACGCCTTTTGGTATCCACATAGATAAAGCAGAATTAGTCAGCGTTTTACACGTACATCTTGGGCCGGGCAGCAAGCGCATGACGGTTTGGCCTGCGTCGCACTCAGAATTTGCCGGTAAAAATAACATTCTCCACAATATATCGGGACACCTGAATACTGGTAAAACTTATCTAATCGAAGCGGGGGATGCATTTTTTCTGCCCGCTGGTAGTCATTACCATATTGGTGAGAACCAGTCTCTGTCGTTGAGCTTGACCATTGCGATTCATAATTCGCAGAACAATCAACGAAAGGCCGTAAAACAAATGCTTAAACGTCACGGCGAGTCGGGCGAGAACGCATCGCGTGCAGACTTACAACGTGAATTACAAGAGTTGATTGATCATCAGGCGTGTCGACGACACAGTAATCGATACCTGCCCAGATGCTTGTTGTCCGGCTTAAAGTCGCCACTTGTTTTGAAAGGACGTATACAGAAAACCGCTCCGTTTGAGATAAGTTTGACGGCAGCTGCGGACGATGGTCAGAGCACTGTTTACGCAAGAGGGTATAAGCTGCGCGAAAAAGCGTCGATCGAGGCACACGCATTAATACATGACATCAACAATGGCCAACGTATCGACGTGGAAACTTGGCTTAACAATCAAGTTGATCCATTGGAACGGGTGGCTCAAGAATCCCTCATCCGTGAACTGCTGGCTGTGCACGCTATTACGTTGGCACCCTTATCGAAAGCTGCACAGTAACGAACGCAAACTGGCCCATTAGATATCACCTCCAGCGTTGCGGGTCTGTAATCTTGGTGCTGCATTTTTTAGCAACGTATGACCGAAATGACTGCGTTCCACATGAAAAGATAAATCCGATTCGTCTTTAATCAGGTGCCCGAAACAACAATTTGAGTGCTTGCTCTGGTCTTCACTTAAAAACGTTTTTCATCGTGGTTACCTTCATATACGTTTGATTAGTTTTGTGATGATGTTTTTGTGCACGTCAGGCGTATCCGAATGAATTTTACTGTCGAGTGTGTCTCTCATGCTTCGCCGTACCTACGTGGTTATTGATGTATTCTTGCGCCGCTTAGCTTTGGCATAAACTCAAGGCGAAGTTCTGACGCAGCTCACTTATCGGTGACCTCGCGGGCAGATTTAATCGCGACTGGGGTAGGCTCGTGATGGTTAATCAGAATTAGTAAGGCTAGGAGGAGAATATAGAGTCAAAACCAAATTTGCCGCCATCGATTCAGCGAAGTCTGTGACTGAGAGCTGGGCAAATTTGAAAACGTAGTCTTTTGCATTATGTTTGCTGTTTTTTCAATAGCTATATAAAACCGACTCTTGGTTCTTCGGTGTCGTCATCGTTCACACAAGCGTGACGAATACTCTTCGGCAGGTCTACTTCATCTGGCTGTGGCCAAGCCAGTTTGCGAACGCGCCATTTGCACTTTTTGTCGAAGAATTGCCATCTTTCGAGTTTTTCGCGCGCAGTTTCGAAATTGTTCGACCAAAACGCATTGCCAAGTCGGTAATTGTGGTAGAAGTCTTCGTAATCATCGAACAGGTAGTGAATTATGTCTGCGACCTTCAGTATTTCAGACCAAGACTCTTGTTCGCTAATGTATCCGGACATGTAGGCGGATCGTGCTATGGCAATTATTCGGTATAAGTCAAACCCCCATAGAAGTTTCGGCGGTTTGCCTTGCTGCGTTTCAAAACAATCGGCTACGTAGGTTTCAGGTAGCTGCGCCAAACCGGCAATACGTTCTACCATTGCCTCTCGGTGCTCGCTTTGCATATCGTCTACAAGCAACGATGAATGCAAACCTTGGTACAAGCTTTCAACCATTTCTTGGTACTGTTTAGTGTTAACAATTCCCCACCACTCGTCGAGCATGGCACGTCGTTCGTTCTTGCTGGTGACTTGAAAGAACTTGAAGCGGTCCATGTGGTCGGGTACTCGCACCTCACATGGCCAGTATTCAAGCGTCTGTGTCCAGGCACCATCATTAAACCCATCGACCGCGGTTAAGCGTAGCGCCAATCTTTGCTCATTGCTTAACTCAGTAACCTTTCCGAGTTTGTAGTAACGTCGTTGCTCACGAAGACCGATTGATTTCACACGCGACATCAGCGCCAGCATAATCACAATCAGTGCGGGCCACACTGCGAGGGCAAACATAACTGACGGCGTGGATAGCACCTCTGCGTTGAGCAGTTGGCCAATATCTTTTTGCTCGAACAAGCCACTAAGCACGATGCCAGCAACCGGCAGTACCACCACACTCATGCCGCTAAATACGATAACGCACAAAGGCATCAGTATTTTAATGAGGGTACCCGCTTGCTCTAAGCCAACACCATATGCAATTTTCTTGGGTGGAATATCTCGATAGCCAGGGGTGTTTTGTAGTTGTTGTTTTATCATAGTCACTGAGTTCCAGATCGACAACACTGCTCTCGTTGATTGAGTTTTACGTTAAATGATTCATTCAATATTCATCACCAACCCTAAGCAGTAGATAATAGAATATTTGATGGACTTTCGTGAAGAAGAGTTGTGGTGAATGCGAACAATTATAAGCAACAGAAGAGTCAGTTTTGGTGACGGGTGTATACAAGTAATACGGGGCATAGTTAATGAGCAAGTAGTGAGCATGAAGCAGAGCGCTTGCATCGAACTCGTTTCAAATTTAGTTGGCTTGGTCGAATGCCGTACTGAGCGTTTATTTCTAAAGGCCAGTAGACAAAAGACGGCGCCACTAGCACCATCAAAAACTGTTGCCGAATAGCAGTCAGCATTGACGGTGAGAGTGAGATTCACGTTCGGTTTATTTCGGCTATATCTTGCTTCGTGCGTATCCTAGTACCAGAGCTACCAGCTAACTCCAAAGTGAATCCAATAATAAATTCGCAATTTGGCTATTTGAAGCAAAGAGAACACCTTCATGGTTCATAAACGTTGAATCTCGGCGGTTAAGTGCTAGCGCTTTCCCATTAATGTTGCTGACCCAGGCGCCGGCTTCCTGAGCAAGGCAAGTCGTTGCGGCGTAATCCCAAATGCTGCCGCCACCGTCTTGCTTTTTGGGTAATTTTAGGTAGCAGGACTGGCTTGATTCCAGCACTTGACAGGCATTTTTTACCGCTCCGCTGCCGTATGAAAATGTAACGCCATCCATACCCAAGTCACGCGCGCATCGTTGTAGTGCGGTAACGGCCAACTCATATCGTTGGTGAGCCTTAAAGCTGGCATCGGCGTAGACCTGTAATGAGTGAGCGGGAGTCGTGGCTCGGCTAAATGGAGCCGAATTTCGATAGCAACCTTGCCCAACTACGGCGTGATACAGAACTCGATGCGCGGGGTCGTAGACCACGCCGATCAATGCTTGCCCCGATTGTGCAACCAACGAGATAGAGACCGCGTAGCCAGCTCGGCCTTCGCTAAAGGGTAGGGTGCCGTCAAGCGGGTCAACACACCAAAAATAAGGTGTGTTAAAACGTTTCTGTGCGTCTGCGCTAGCCAGCGAAGATGATTCTTCGCCAATAAATGGAATACCCGCTGGCTCTGAAATTTCATCTAAACGCTGGCGAATAAGGTTCTCGCTTTGAACGTCTACTTCGGTAACAATTTGTGATGCCTTACTGTTGCCGGCATCTTTATAGTTGCGCTGTAATGTATCGCGATCAACTTTCTCAATCCACTCACCCGCTTCTTGCGCGGCCTGAATGGCGACGCCACACAGTGTTTGCAGTTGCTTTGGCGACAGCGATGAGTTCATAGCATAGGAGTTACGGAAATCATGGCCGTAGTTTACTGATCACATCCGCAGTCAGTTTTTCGCTGTAGCTATTAATCTTCCAGTGGCCTGGGCTCCAGCCCTTAATAAAGCGATGAAAGTCAGCCCATGCGAATGGGTAAAGCTCCCGCCACTCGTCTTCTAACGCGGCTGTATTCACGCTGCGTATTTTGTGGGCAACCCGTTTGATTAGCTCGGAAAAATAATGATCCAGTAGCTGGCTCTCCATTGCTTCGCATTGGTCTTCATTTAAGCAGCTGCCGATAAGATAAGCTACGTCTTTCATGCCGCAACCGCGCCCAACGTATTGGAAGTCGACACCAGCGACGCGCTGCGAATTCGCAACTTCTATGTCAGTTGGGCGAAAACAAAAATTAGCTAGCTTGGCGTCTCCATGCACTAAGGTTTGGTGTTGGCATTCCCGTAGTTTTTGGTCGATCAGAGGTGCCGCTTGGCGCAGGGCGACATCATCCAACGCGGCTAATTCATCAGGGCGTGTATCAAGATGCCAATAGCTACCGCATTCCCATAACCCAACTGCGTCATCGTTTAAGAATGTTGCATGAAAGCTCGCCAACCAATCAAGGCAGGCAAACAGGTCTTGGATATCAACTCGGTTCTTTCGAACGTTGTAACCAGCCGCATCGAGGTCTGACAAGACTAGCATTGTTTCATTCTCATGTGACTCAACGGCAAGGCAATTTGGTACAACACAGTGGTTGTCACAACGTGCTGCATAGTGCTGATACCACTGAGCTTCTACTCGATATGAGCGGACTTTTCTTTGGTGAGATAAGTCCGTGTTCCAACCGCGAGGGTGGTTGCTGGTATCGGGTAATTTAATATGCTTGAGGATCACGGAATCGTCAGAGCCACCGTTAAGAGCAAGGCGAACAATCTGGCCATAACCGCTCCACAGTGATTGGACTACTGTGGAGCTGTCGATTGATTGTGCGCCGGTTGCCGATAAGACAAGGTCGGCTGTGGCTGGCAGCATGATAAAATTTCGAGTATTAAATGTAATGGTAGATTAATACAATTACTTAGCAAATTCTTGGTAAAAATACTCCTAGTTGGAATGGCCTTCAAGGTTGCCGATAGTCAATGTGCGGGTAGTTGCAATACTAAAATTGCCATCGAGCTTCCATATCAAGTTCATCAAACCTCTGTTGCAACTGCGCGTAACGTTGCAGGGTCATAGAGCGGGTATTTAGGCTGCTCGTGTAAAACTGCGAAGCCACAATTAAGTTGTCGCCCAAATCGTTTATTGAAATTGATTCGCCGCTAGAGGAATACCATTGTGCTGCCAGTGAAAGCTGTATTGGGTTTTCGCTGGCGGTGGCGATAGTCTCTGCATGCACCGTAACCGGTGTTTGAACCGCTAACCACAGCAAGCTCGAGCCCAGAGATTTCATTCTAATTGTGCAACTCATGATCTAACCCACCGTTATCCACTAACGTTGAACTCCTTTGGCATGCTAGCACCTGGCACATAGTAAAAATACCGACTGCCGTCGGCGAGGCAAGCACGCTGCATAGCATTCCGACAAGCAATTAGATGTTTAATGAGTCGTGCGGTTAGATAGGGTGAATTCTGGGGTGGTCGTGGTGGGCTTGTCGTAGCGCAGAGAGTCTTAGCTGCTATACGAGCGGAGCTACCGAGAAGTAGACCAAGCCCCAGCGGTGATCTTATTTTGTACCTAATAAGCGTAACGTAAAGCATAAATGGACGAATCAAGCATTCAGTATCTGGAGGGGGGGGCTTCGTGCTTATCGTACTCTCCGTACCTCCAACGGAGCCTAGCTTAATCGGGTCAGGTAATACGCATCAGGTAATTCATTTAGAAACAGGTGGCAGCAAGCTTATCATTGGAGGTGTTTACCGGCACACAGGGTTGACCTTCAACGGGGAGAGCGTTGTCGAGTCGATCACCCATTAAGTTCTACACAACGAGGTTAGAAAGATGGTTAGGCTAATACATTTAGAGTTTGAAGCAATAGTTATTCTCTGTGAGACGCTGCTTAGTCCGTGTGCTAAAGCAGTTGAGAGCGTGGCATTAATTTTGCACGCTCAGCAACTGCTAGACTTTACTCGGGCTTGGCCTTGTTGTTCTTGGGTGCTAAGCCGATCGAAAATCCACCGGGTCCGTACATCATGCTGGAGCCGAGCTTCATTACGCCAAACAACACTTTGACTTTGTGTTTCATTGCTACCGCTTTAAGTTCGTCTATGATCGGCATGGCATGAATGTCTTCTAGGTCTCCTGCGTAGCTAATATTTACGATGGGTACGTATAAGCCTTCTTTTACTCGGTCGATCGCGTAGCGTAGTAGTGAATCAAGCGCTTTTTCCTCGCTACGTTTTGTAACAACCGGCCCGCTTTTGTCTCCATAGTTTTCTATGATCGGGGTTAACCCTACGGCTTTACCCAATAATGCCGGGGCTAATCCTACTGACTTTATGCCTTTTTCAAGCGCTCGTTGGCGACTGTAAAATATATCTCTAACAATGGCATAGGAGCGAATCACTTGGGTGAACTTATTCATGGCTTTAGTGTATTCCTGTACATCCGCGCCTCGGCTTAGCAACATATCGGCGTAGATGGCTACTAGTCCTTGAGCGGCAATGCCGGTACCGGTATTCAGGTAAGTCATTCTAAATGGGTGCTCAATACCAAGTTTATCTCTAACTTCACGCGATCGTTTCGCAATGGCCGATGCGGCTTTCTCGAAGTTGTCGTAAATAGGGCTGGCTGTTTTGGAGAATGTTTGGCAAAAGGCGAAGTCGGCATGGGGTGCAACTTCGTTGAGAATGAACTCAGTAATTTGTTCTGGGCTGGGAGGTGCAGTCTTGATTTTGGTTTTAACGTTGAGTTCGCCGCTTTTGTAGTATTTGATGAGGACCCGCTCATCAACGATCTCAGGTTTTACTGCGCCATTAATATTAATGGTAATTGGTAGTACTTTAATTGGTCTTGTTTTGAAAATAGACTCTGGTATAGCAGCAACCGAGTCAACAACAATGGTGTATTTCATATTTGGACTGACCTCTTTATTTGTGTTTTTATTATATTGGGCTCGAAAGATGGTAGCGTGCGTTGCCAATTCTCCCTTGTGCCTCCTTTGTTCAAAAGATTATAGATGACTTTATTTGCAAAATAACGCTTTGCTTGCTTCAAGTGAAAGACGGATCAGCTAAGAGTCGTGCATGGGCTATCTTAATTGTTGAACTGAGAGTGCTATTTCGGTGTTCTATATGGTCGTTGAATGCAAGTATTTATCGGGCTGGACGCATGCAAAACCGCCTTTGGAAATTAATTTCAAAAAGGAGTTGACCGGCGGTCATTAATGAGTAGAATGCAGCTCCCTCGAGACAGGTAATTAAGCACGGAAGATG